>CAZRXE010001469.1:0-6535 GCA_964603695.1 uncultured Heliomicrobium sp. | reverse complement strand
GTTCGCCGCCGCGTTTTCCGCCGCCGGCGGCGATGACCACGAATTGCCGTCCGCCGATTTCATAAGTCGCCGGCGTGGCGTTGCCTCCGGCGGGCAGCAACGATTCCCACAGCACTTTGCCGGTTTTCACGTCAAAGGCACGAAACTTCTTGTCGTAATTCGTCGCGCCGATGAAGACCAATCCGCCGGCGGTTAGGATCGGGCCGCCGTAATTCCAACTGCCTGTGTCTTTCAAACCTTTGGCGACGAGTTCAGGATGTTCGCCCAGCGGAACCTGCCAGACGATTTTACCCTTGTTCAAGTCAACGGCGTTCAGCGTGCCCCAGGGCGGAGTGATTGCCGGATAACCGTCTTTGTCGAAAAAGCGCGTGTAACCTTCAATCGTGTATTTCAAATCAATCGCGGAACCACCTTGCCCAGCGGCGATTTTGGTGTCTTCGCCGGTCAGCAGCAAGCGCGCGACGGCGCGAATGCCCTCTTCGCCCAGCGCGGCAAAACCCGGCATGCGGCCAATGCCGTTGCGAAGAATCGCGTGCAAATCCTCGGCTTTGTATTTGGCCTCCAAACCGACGAGTGCAGGAAATTGCGGCGGCGAGCCTTGCCAGTCCTTGCCGTGGCAACTGGCGCAATCGCGCGCGAAGAGGCTGCGGGCGCTTTCCTGCGCTTTCGATTTCGGACGTTCGACCATTTTCAGAATGCACGGCACTTCGTTGGAATTGATGATGAAAAGTCCGCTGGTCGCATCGAACGCGCCGCCGCCCCAACCCGGTCCGCCGTCAAAGCCGGGCAACACAATCGAACCTTGCAAGCCCGGCGGATCAAATTGCCCGACGCTGCGCAGTTTGCGAAAGCGGTCAAGCGCGTCGCGATGCGCTTCCGGTGTGCGGTTCGTGACCATCGCTTCGGTCATCATTTGCCGGCTGATGGGCGGAGGCAGCACGGGCAAGGGCTGCGTGTCGGCGGGCTGTTCGCCATCGAGTCCGTCGGTGGAAACCTTGCGGTATTCAATCGGGAAAACAGGTTTGCCGGTTTCGCGCTCGAAAACAAAGATATGGCCGGATTTGGTGGTTTGCGCGACGGCGTCAATCGTGCGGCCATCTTTGCGCCCCTCTTTTCTTATAGTCACCAGCGCCGGAGCCATCGGCAAATCACGATCCCACATATCGTGCCGGATGGTTTGAAAATGCCATTTACGCTCGCCGGTCGCGGCGTTCAGACAAAGCAAAGTGTTTGAAAACAAATTGTCGCCGTGCCGATTCGCGCCGTAAAAGTCGTAAGTTGCCGAACCGGTCGGCGCGAAGAGCAAACCGCGTTTTTCATCCAGTGCCAGCCCGGCCCAGGCGTTCGTGCCACCGCTGTAATGCCAGGCGTCTTTGGGCCAGGTGTTGTAACCGAATTCGCCCGGATGCGGAATGGTGTGGAAGACCCAGCGCAATTTGCCGGTTTTCAACTCATAAGCGCGAATGTGTCCTGGCGCGGCGGGCAAGCTTTCGCTGACGATGCTGCCGACGATTAACAGGTCTTTGTAGACCACGCCCGGCGTTGTGATGCCCACGGTCAATCGTTCGGCATCCGGTCGGCCCAAGCCTTCGCGCAAATCCACGCGCCCGGCATTGCCGAAGCCGTTGACGGGTTGGCCGGTCTTCGCGTCCAGCGCGTACAGCCAGTTGCGGAACGCGAAGTAAACGCGCGGTTGCCCGTCGCCTGCCCAATAGGTCACGCCGCGATTTCGTTGCGCGCCTTGCGGACTGCGGCCTGCGTTCGGGTCAAAGCTCCAACGCTCTTTGCCCGTGGCGGCGTCCAGCGCGAAAACGCGCAGTTTCGGCGAAGTGGCGTAAAGCGTGTCGCCGATGATGATCGGATTGCATTGCAATTCGGAACCGTCAAACACATCGCCTGTGTCGTATGTCCAGGCGGCTTGCAGTTGTTTGACGTTGTCGCGGTTGATTTGTTTGAGCGGTGAAAAATGCGTGTTTTCCGCGTTGCCGCCATAAACAGGCCATTCCGCAGCCTGATTTCCGGCGTCTGCCGGAGAGGTCGGCAACAGTAAATTGATTCCCAATAAAACCGGCAAAGCGAGCAGCCCGTGTTTCCAGTTTTTGATCGTCATAATTTGAGGTTCAAAAACAAGTAAGGGGATTGCGAAGCCGCAACCCCCTTGCTTGTGGTTGATTGATGATGATTAGAAGCCCAGGCGCAGACCGAAACGGAAGACTCGTTCGTCAATACCTTCGCGACCGAAGGCGCGAGTGCCGGTGACTTCCATAAAGCCGTTCAGCCTGGGCAATCCCGTGGCCGGGTCGGTCAGGATGTTGCCGTTGGCGTCACGCGACGGCGACGAAACGTTGCCGCCCGGTGCGGCAAAGTGCGGCGTGTTCGTTGCGTTGAAGGCTTCGACGCGGAATTGAAGCTTGACGCCTTCCGTGATGCGGAATTCGCGGAACAAGCCCAAGTCCAGATTCGACGTGCCGGGGCTGGTCAGAGTGTTGAACCCGACCGTGCCGAATCGTGCCGCCGTCACAGGCGCAAACGCGGTTGGATCGTAATACGGGGTGCCGACGCCGATGCCGCCGAGTTTGGTGACTTCGGATTTAACCTGATCGGCGCGCTGCGTGCTGCCCGGCGCGTTCAGCGAAGTGCCGCTCGCCGACACGCTGAACGGATAACCCGTGAAGGCACCATAAAGCCAGTTGAATTGCCAGCCGCCGGTTACCGCCGAAACAACGGCGTTGTCGCCCAACCAGCGTTTACCTTTGCCGAAGGGCAAGGCCCAGACGCCGGAAAACTGGAAGTTGTGCGGGATGTTGATGCCCAGAACTCCACGATTCAGATTGCGGAAATTCGGCTCTTGAATCGCTAGCGCGCCATCATTGTCGCCGCCCAAACCGGCCAGACCGATGGCCTTCGACCAGGTGTAACTGGCTTGTAATTGCAGACCGCCGGAAAAATTACGTTTCAAGCCGGTTTGCAGCGAATCGTAATGCGAATTTGCAATGCCATCTTGCAGATTGGTGGAAGCTACACGCCCGAATTTTTGATTGAGCGGTTGGCTGGCCGTTCCGCCGCCAACCAATCCTGCATTCAGGTTGATTTGACCTGATTGACCGACGGTGCGGGTGGCGATGTAACCAGCGTTGGCCACGAAGCCCCAGCCGACTTTTTTCTCCAACACCAGATTCCAGGATTGAATGTACGGACGTTTGAAACTGTCGCCCAGCGTCAGCACGTTGACCGTGCCGGGAACTGCCACTCTGCCGTCATTGATCGGAACCAGCGGTGTTGCCGGAATCCCGTCTCTGAGCAGACCGGCGGGAGCCGCAGAATTCGGCGCGACAATGTTGAACGCCAGCAACATCGGGTAGTTGGTGCGGAAAGTGCGCGCCAAACTGATCGGGTCGTAAGTCAGGCCGTAGCCGGTACGCAGTACTGTCGAATCGTTAATACGCCAAGCAATGCCCAGGCGCGGCGAAAACAGCTTCTTGCTCAGTTTCACGCCGCAATCTTTCGGCACGCTGCCCACGCCGCAGACACGCATGGTGTTGGTCGCGAAATCGTAACGCTCGATGCCCCGATCTTCGCGTTGCGGCATCGGGTAATACTCATAGCGTGTGCCGATGCTGACGGTCAGTTTTTGATTCACCTGCCAGCCGTCGCGAACATAAAAGCTGTAGGCGCGGGATTTGAAGATGATGGGCGGGTCCACCAGGAAGGTGCGCCCTGCCAGAGTGTGATAACCCAACAAAAATGTGGCGAACGAATTGAACTGATTGCCTTGTTGGAAATTCGAGCAGGAAGTTCCGGCGGCATTGCCGGTGTTACACAACTGTGTCGGGCCAGTTCCGAATTGGAAGCCTCCTTGTCCGGGTTCGGCATTGCCGCCGCCGTTCCATTCGGCCTGGACGTGATTGAGCGTTTGCCGCGCAATGTCCATGCCGAAGCGGATGTTGTGATTGCGCTTCGTCCAGTTGAAGTTCGTTACGTAAACCCACTGCGGATCGTTGCGGGTGTAGGGCATGAAGGCATCCTGCACGCCCAGATTGGCGAAACCCGAAATGGCGAAACGTGGCCAGCCGTTTTCAAAATCGCGAGAGCCGTTGGTTCCTGGAATCTTCAAAACATCCAGGCCGATTTTCTTGTCCAGGAAGCCTTGTTCTGAACTCGTTCCTTGTTTGGTGTAACCGACGTTGGCGTCAATGATGAAGTTGGTGTTGACGGTGTAAACGCCCGCTACGGTCATACCGTAAGTTTCGCCGGACCCGACGCCGGTGTTGCCGCCTTGCGGCGCGACGCCCACGCCGTCCAGAGGACCGAGCGCGCCGGGGTTCAACTGTTTGTAGGTCAGGAAGCTGAAGCGTCCGTAGGTCGTGAGCTTTTCGTTGACGTTGTAATTGACTTTGGCGTCAACCGTTTTGCGGTCGAAGGCATAGGAACCGGTAGCGTAATAATTGTTCGTGAAGCCCGGACGGTTAGGCAACGGCAAATCTTTCAAAATCGCCAGAGCAATCGGGTCGAGGCGATTGGTGGGAATGATGCCGCCAGCGAATTGGGTGCGGTTGCGGCCAATCGAATCGCCTGTGGCCGGATCGTAAATGCCCAATCCTCCGCCTGAAAGATCGCCGCGACGCATTTCCGCCGTCGGCAAGGTCAGCAAGCGATTGCCGAGTTGGCGGTCGTTGGTTCCTTCAAAACTGCCGAAGTAAAACAGTTTGTCTTTGATAATCGGCCCGCCCAGTGTGCCGCCGAACTGGTTGTAAACACGTTTGGGTTTGTCCTGCGGCACGCCGTTGAGCGGCGTCAGGTTCCAGGGACGCGCCTTGGTCAGATGGTTGTCGTGATATTCAAAAGCCGAACCGTGAATGTTGTTGGTTCCGCTTTTGATCTGCACGTTGATCGCCGCGCCTCCGGCCAGACCTTGTTCGGCGTCGAAATTGTTGGTCACGACGTTGACGGTTTCGATGGCTTCGAGCGAAGGCACGTATGCCGTGACGTGCGGTAGAAACAGGTTGTATTGACTGGCACCATCAATGCGCACGTTGTTCGAGCTGGAAGTCGTGCCGTTGACGTTGTATTGCAACGCGCGCGACGGATTGGTCGGGATCGAGTGCGCGTTGTTGGGCGGCGTAATGCCCGGCAGTGCGCGAAGCAGTTGCTGGTAATTGCGTCCCGGCGGAATGGGCAGATTTTGCAGCGTCTGGCTGGTCAGTTCGGCGCGCACTTCAGCGCGGTCGGTTTGCAACAAAGTGGCATCGGCAGTGACCGAAACCGTTTCCGTTACCTGCCCGACTTCCAACGAAATGTCCGAGCGTGTGATGCTGTTGAGCGTCACTTCAAGGTTGCTGCGCGTGAGGGTTTTGAAGCCCTGCTTACTGACCGTGATGTCATACATCCCGGTTTGCACGGTGGAAAAGTTGAAGGCCCCTTCCGAATTGGTCAGGGTTTCGCGGGATTGATTGGTTTGCTTGTTGGTTATTTTGACGGTCGCACTGCCGACGACAGCGTCTTGATTATCTTTGACGTTGCCGACGATTGAACCGTAAAGGACCTGGGCGTGGCCCGCTTGCGGCAGCAACAGTGCCATCACCAGTGCTGCCAGCGGCACTGCGATGCACGCCGTCCGGCGCACGATTCGTTTGAGCCAAAGTCGAGAGTTCATAAACAAAATCTCCTGTGTTTGCTTGTGTTGCCTTACGTTAAATGGATGAACCAAAGAATCAAATCGAAACGTCCTGTTCCGATTCCAAACGAAGAGAGCGGAAAACGATTGCAAGCAGCAACCGGCGGAAGACAAACGACACAAATTCGACCGGAGCCGATTCGGAACGCGGCCAAACAAACCCAATCAGGTTTCGATTGCGGCTGTTATCGAAACCTGATTGGGTTTTGACTTTGTCAACGTTATTTCAGGTAAATTCAGGTAAGAAAAACTCCCAGCACTTCCCACGTCCTGCCGACTTAAATTTGTCTGTGAAGTTCCCACTTTAGGGATTTGTCTTGTCGGTGGCGCGAATTATCTGGATGGTTTGACCAAGTGTCAACCCCGCGATTGGCTTAGCCAATAAAACCTGAAAGGCTGTTTTGCAAGTTGCGCCGATGAGAAAGACCATGAGCTAAGGGCACATTAGAAATTAACTTCTAGGAATTAAGAAAGACACGGATAAACACAGACCCGATTTCAGGGAGAGCCAATGTTTTTGAAACAGGTAGCTTGATTTTATATGTCCTAAACATTGCTTACTCCGTAACTTTCAATCCAATGTCGGCACGGGCGCAAGCATTGAATGCTTGCGTTTTTGATTGAAACAGTGTGCTTGCTTGACATGGATAGCTGCCATCAGTACCATTCGCCTTCGTTTTTGGCGACCGGCACAACACCGGAACAATACCAAAGCAATAATGACAAAGCGTCAGCGAGTAAAGGCGGAAAAGATCGCTTCAGTAGATTTCCTTCAAGGCTCGAATCCCCAGGATCAATTTTTTATGGGTTTTGCTTTGGCTGAAGCCCGACGGGCGCGAGACATTGGTGAAGTTCCCATTG
>CAZRXE010001468.1:0-1720 GCA_964603695.1 uncultured Heliomicrobium sp. | reverse complement strand
TTGACCATCAGAGGCTGATTGCCGCCGCTGTTTTCCGGCAATGCCGCGAAGGGCAGATATTGCAGCGCGCCGGAAGCGACAATTGCCAGTCGCTTTTTTCCAAGCTTGGCGGCAATGGGCGCAAGCAACATTTGTCGCATGATTTGCGCCTGCGTCTTGAGGTCGGCTTCCATCCGTGCGGTGCGATTGGGCAGCATCAGCAGTTCGTAAAATCGTTTGGCAGCAGCCTCGATTTCCGCGCGTGGGGGCAACTCATGGCTGGTGAGCGAATCCGGCGTGACGGCAAAAAGCCAGCTTCGTTGCTCCCCCATCTCGTATTCGAGCAGCAGTGTGTCGGCATCCAACACTTGTCGCTGAATTTCGGCGGCGCTCAATGGTTGCGGCTGGGTCAGCGCTGCATAGCGCGGACTGGCGGCGCGAATTTGTGCGCCGATCCGTTTCAATTCAGCCGTCAGGACGGCCACTTCCTGTTTCAACGCCGCTTCTTGCGCCGGAGTTGGTTTCTTGGCATCGCTTCGCCGCGAGAACTGGGCCGTGGCGGAGTTCAGTCGAAGTTGTAATTGACGTTCGCGAGTGAGCAATTCGGCGTCAATGTCCAGGCGGAGGTCGGCGCGCGATTCAGTTAGCATTTCAATCAAACTACGCGCGCGCGCGCGTTCGCTGAGTTGAAATGCCTCTGCCACCCGCTCCGGATTGGGTTGGCGCCTGTGCTGTTCCATCAACATATCGAGATAAGGTGCGTAAACCCGACCGTACTCGGTGAAGTATGCCGAACGCCACATCGGGCTGGGTAGCCGGGAACGCCACAATTCCATGAATTCGATGGCTTTCTCGAAACTCGCGCGCGCCTTTTCCTCCTGCCTGAGTCGGCGCTGAGCCTCGGCGATTTGCATCAAAAAAAACGCCTTGTCTCTGGGCACGCGGATTTCCGCGATATGGTAAGCGCGCTCATAAAACAGATTGGCCTGGTCGTATTCCGCGCGCAGGAAATGAACCTGACCGAGACCGCTCGCTGCTACAGCCTCTGTGTCCGGGCGGTAGATTTTTTCCAGTGATCCCAAAACTTGTTGGAAGCAATTTTCCGCTTCGGCCAGATTATTTTGTTCGATGTAAATGTGACCGAGAGGGTTGAGAACATCTCTCCGCCGCTCCTGGCTCTGGCTGTCGTTGGCAAACTGCAAGGCTTGTTGCAGGGCTTCGAATGTCTTCTGTTTCTGATCGAGCAAGTAAAACCCGTGTGCAATTACCTGCCAGGAGGTGGAAATGTCCGAACTGAGCTTGGCAACTTTCGCTTCTTCCAGGCTCTTCTTTGCATACACCAAACCTAGATCGAAATTATTCTGCCCGTATTGTAATTCTGCTTTATACCTCAGCACGGCTCCCGCCATTTCATGATCCTGCGACTCTTCACTCAGTTTCAATGAACGGTCAAGGAACTCCTCGGCTTTGAAAAAATTGCCAGTACGCCTATTTAGATTGGCAAGATCATTGAGGGCGAACATCATCTTTCGCCTGTCGCCCAGCGATTCGCGGTCGGCAAGACTTTTGAGATGGTAAACCTCGGCTTGTGTAAAATCGCCCGTGCGCTCGTAGGCATGCGCAAGCAGTCTGGTGTTGTAATACAGCAGAAACTTGAGGCCGAATTCCTCGGTCAAATCCACGGCCCGGCGCAAATAATTGACCGTCGCCGCCGGATCGTTGCCGCGATACAGGTGGTGTT
>CAZRXE010001467.1:0-22454 GCA_964603695.1 uncultured Heliomicrobium sp. | reverse complement strand
ATCTGCCGCTGCGGCACCTATCAGCGCATACGCGAAGCCATTAAATTGGCCGCAAACTCCAAACCTGCTGCCGCTCCCAAAGCGGCGGCCAAAAAAGCTTGAGGGGGCGAAATCATGAGCACAATTGAAGTCGTCACTCGTCGTTCGTTTTTGGGCGGGATTTTTTCCGCCGGAGCCTTTGTTCTGGCCGCGCGTTTGTTGCCGGAAGACGCTTTAGCAGCAAATAGCATCAGCGGCGTCGGCAAGGCGGAGGCCGCTGCTTGGTCGCCGAGCGTTTACCTGGGAATTGAAACCGACGGCACGGTCATTATCGTCACACACCGTTCGGAAATGGGCACAGGCATTCGCACAGTGCTGCCCGCTGTGCTGGCCGATGAACTCGATGCTGATTGGAAGCGCGTCAAGATTGAACAAGCCATCGGCGACACCAAATATGGTTCGCAAAACACAGACGGTTCGTGTTCGATCCGCGATTTTTACGACGCTTTCCGTCAGGCCGGAGCCGGCGCGCGAATGATGCTGGTGCGCGCCGCCGCCGAAAAATGGGGCGTTCCGCCCAGCGAATGCAAAGCGCAGAATCATCAAGTCGTCCACACCAGCGGCAAAAAACTCGGCTACGGTGAACTTGCGCCGCTCGCCGCCAAACGGCCTGCGCCGAAAAAAGAAGAAATGGACGGGCTGAAATTCAAATCGCCGGAGGAATTTCGCTACATCGGCAAATCGCTGCCGACTGTTGATGTCGCGGACATCTGCGCTGGCAAAGGCATCTTCGGCATTGACGCGAAAATGCCCGGAATGGTTCACGCCTCCATCGAACGTTCGCCGGTTTACGGCGGCAAGATGAAAAGCTTCGACGACAAGGAAACCCGCGCGGTCAAAGGCGTCCAGCAAACGGTCGTGCTGCCGCCGCTTGTGCCGCCGTATGGCTTCAAACCGCTGGGCGGCGTGGCCGTCATCGCCAACAGCACCTGGGCCGCGAAAAAAGGCCGCGAAAAATTGAAAGTCGAATGGGACACGGGCGAAAACGCCGCTTACGATTCGGCCAAGTACAAACAGGCGCTGCTGGAAACCGTCCGCAAACCACAAAAAGCCGCGCGCAACATCGGCGACGTGGACGCGGAATTTGCCAAAGGCGGCAAAACTCACGAAGCCGAATATTACGTGCCGCATCTGTCGCACGCGCCGATGGAACCGCCCGCCGCCGTCGCCGATTTCAAAGACGGCAAAGTCGTCATCCACACCGCCACGCAAAATCCGCAAGCAGTGCAAGACACAGTCGCCGCCGCGCTGGGCATAGACAAGAAAAACGTTGAATGCCACGTCACGCTGCTCGGCGGCGGATTCGGGCGCAAATCCAAACCGGATTACGTGGCCGAAGCCGCGCTGTTGTCGAAAGAACTCGGCAAGCCCGTCAAAGTCACCTGGACGCGCGAAGACGACATCCGCTTCGATTATTACCACGCCGTCGCGGCGATGTATTTGAAAGCTTCGGTTGACGCCAAAGGCCGACCGACCGCCTGGCTGCAACGCAGCGCGTTTCCGTCCATCGGCGCAATGTTCAGCCCGGCGGCGAACACCGGACAAGGTTTCGAACTGGGAATGGGTTGGAGCAATCTGCCCTTCGACATTCCCAACCACCGCGCCGAAAACGGCCCGGCCAAAGCGCACGTGCGCATCGGCTGGCTGCGTTCGGTGGCCAACATCTACCACGCATTCGGCGTGCATTCGTTTGCAGACGAATTGGCGGCGCTGGCCAATCGCGACCGCGTCGAATACCTGCTTGACCTGCTGGGACAACCCCGCAAAGTGGACATCGGCGCGCGCGGCCCAATGGCGGAAAAGTTCCCGCTGGACATCGGGCGTTTGCGCAACGTGATTGAACTGGCGGCGGAAAAATCCGGCTGGGCGAATAAGAAATCCGTCAAAGGCCACGGCTGGGGCATCGCCGCGCACTGGAGCTTTTACAGCTACGTTGCCGCCGTGGTCGAAGTCGAAGTGGACAACGCCGGCAAGGTTCGCTTCCCGCGCGTGGACATCGCCGCCGACGTGGGACAGGTCATCAACCCGGATCGCGTCAAATCACAGTTTGAAGGCGGTTCCGTCTTCGGTGCCGGCATCGCGATGATGAGCGAAATCACCGCCAAAGACGGCGCGATTGCGCAATCGAACTTCCACGAATACCTGGTTCCGCGCATTCAGGAATCGCCGCTGGTGACGCACGTGCATCTGGTCAACAGCACCGCGCCGCCCGCCGGCGTGGGCGAACCCGGCGTGCCGCCTATGCTGCCGGCCATCACCAACGCGATTTTCGCTGCCACCGGCAAGCGCGTCCGCGACCTGCCCATCCGCAAACACAAACTGAACGCTTAACGGCGAAAGTCGGATTGGTTCAAACGTGGCGCGGGCAATGACTCGCGCCATTTTTTTGAAGTGCTTGTTTGGAATGTGGCGGCTCTGAGAATTTAACGTCAGCCATTTCGAAGCCTGAGACCTGACAAAAACTCTTTCCAGTGCAAAACATCTGGAATTTAGGATCAGGTTTCGGGCATTGGGTTCTAGCGCCTGCGGTATCCGTAGTCGCTGCATTTCACAGTTCTGGGAGACTTTTGATGAAACCGTTTTTCTCGCCCCGATTTCGATTGATTACACTTTGTTGCGTGCTTGCGCTTGCGACCGGCACGACAGCCATTTTCAACCATCAAACTGCCGCACAGTCTCAATCTGCCGGACAGATCACTGACGCGCTATTCAAATCGCTGCAATTTCGCGCGCTCGGCCCGGCGATTATGGGCGGACGGATTGACGATTTCGCCGTGGTTGAAAGCAATCCTTCGACGATTTTTGTCGCCACGGCTTCGGGCGGATTGTGGAAGACCACGAATAACGGCACGACCTGGGAACCGATTTTCGACAACGAATCGCACAGTTCCATCGGCGATGTGGCGATTGTTCAATCGAACCCGGACATCGTTTGGGCTGGCACGGGCGAGGCGAACAACCGGCAAAGCTCTTCGTGGGGCAACGGTGTTTATAAATCCACGGATGGCGGCAAAACCTGGACGAATGTCGGGCTGACGGATTCGCATCACATTGGCCGTATTGTTATTGATCCGAAAAACCCCGACGTGGTGTACGTCGCGGCGCTGGGCCATCTGTGGGGCGCGAACGCCGAACGCGGTCTGTTCAAAACTACCGACGGCGGCAAAACCTGGACGAAGTCGCTGTTCATCAACAACGACACGGGCGTCACCGACGTGGCGATGGATCCGGGAGATTCAAACACGCTTTACGCGGCGGCGTATCAACGTCGCCGCACGCCTTCGGGCTTCAACGGCGGCGGCCCCGGCAGCGCGCTTTACAAAACCACGGACGGCGGCGCGACGTGGACGAAGTTGACCGGCGGTTTGCCCGAAGGCGACGCTGGGCGAATCGGCATTGATGTTTATCGCAAAGATGCGAAGGTGGTTTACATCACTTACGAACACGCGACCGAAAGCGGCGTGTATCGTTCCGACGACAAAGGCGCGACCTGGAAGAAAATGTCCGCCACCAATCCGCGCCCGATGTATTACAGCCAGATTCGCATTGATCCGCTCAACGATCAGCGCCTCTACGTGCTGGGCGCGTCGTGGTACACGTCGGACAACGGCGGCAAGAGCTTTCAAAACAACCCCTTCACGCGCATTCACGGCGATTACCACGCGCTGTGGATCAATCCGGCGAATCCGAATCATCTGGTTGTCGGTTCCGACGGCGGCATTCATTTCAGCTACGACCGGGGCAAAACCTGGGATTATGTCAACACCGTTCCGCTGGGACAGTTTTATGAAGTCGGCTTCGATTTCCGCAAACCGTACTGGGTTTATGGCGGATTGCAGGACAACGGTTCGTGGGGCGCGCCGGTTTTTACGACGAACCTTACTGGCGTCAGCAACGACGAATGGATTCGCGTGGGCAGCGGTGACGGTTTTTACAACGTGGTTGATCCCAAAGACCCGAACACCGTTTACACTGAATCGCAAAACGGCGTGGTGTCGCGGCTGAATCTAAAAAGCGGCGAAGCTAAGTTCATTCGCCCGCAACCTGAAGAAGGCTCAAAGGAGCAATACCGCTTTGATTGGAACTCGCCCATCCTGATTTCGCCGCACAACAACCGGCGGATTTATCTGGGCGGCAATCGGCTGTTCATTTCCAATGATCGCGGCGACAACTGGACGGCGACGCCCGATCTGACCAAAAACATTGATCGCAGCAAACTGCCGATTATGGGCGTGCAGGTCAAAGCCAATGTGCTTTCCGGCCACGATGGGCAGGACAACTTCGGCCAGATTGTCACCCTGGCCGAATCGCCGGCGAAAGAAGGCGTGCTGTGGGCAGGCACGGACGACGGCAATGTTCAGGTGTCGCGCGACGGCGGCAAGACCTGGAAAAACGTGGTGGAGCGAATGCCGGGCGTTCCGGCGAACACTTACGTCACGCGCGTCATCGCTTCGCAGACCGTGGCCGGACGCGCTTACGTGACTTTCGACGGTCATCGCAACGACGATTTCAAAGCTTATGTTTTCGCCACCGAAGACTTCGGCGAAAGCTGGAAAGCGATTGCCAACAACCTGCCGCATCCGGCGAACGTCATCCGCGAACATCATCGCAATCCGAACTTGTTGCTGGTTGGCACGGAGTTCGGGTTATGGGTTAGTTTCAATCGCGGCGTTTCGTGGATGCAGTTCAAAAGCAATCTGCCGACCGTGCCAGTGGACGATATTCAAATTCATCCGCGCGACAACGATCTGATTCTGGCCACGCACGGACGCAGCATTTACGTGCTGGACGATATGACCACGCTGGAACAAATGACCGAAACCATCGCGGCGGCGGAAGCGCACCTGTTCGACATTCGCCCAGCGACGATGTGGCGGCAGTACAACCACAAAGGCAATATCGGTCACAAAACCTTCATTGCCGCCAATCCGCCGGTCGGCGCGATTATGGCTTATTCACTGCGCGAAAAAGCCAAAGACAAAGCCCGTATCACCATTCACGACAAGAGCGGCGCGCTTATTCGCGACCTGACCGTGACGAACGAAACCGGCGTGCAGCGCGTGGTGTGGGACGGCAGGCACCAATCGCCGCTGCCCGGTCTGTCGCAAGCGCCCAACGCCAGCAGCAATTTCAGCAGCGTGGGAATTGGCGGTTTCGCGCGCGGGCCGCGCGTGTTGCCCGGCGATTACACCGCCAAGCTGTGGGTGGACGGCAAGGAAATCATGTCCAAACCCGTCATCGTGGAAGAAGACCCGCGCATTGACCTGTCACCAGCCGATGCCAAATCGCGGCTGGACTTTTTCCTGGCCGTCAACAAACTGCAAAAGTCCGGCACCGACGCACAAAACCGCGTCAACGGATTGCGCACGCAGTTGAATTCATTGGCGGAAACGCTGAAGAAACAAGAATCGAAACCCGAAGCTTTGCTTGCCACCGTCAACGAAGTCACGGCGCAAGTCGTGGGTTTGCAAAACCGCGTCATGCCGCAAATCAATCGCGGTCCGATGGCTTCGGAAAACGCAGGCCCGGCGGACGAAGCCGCGCAGGCGATGCAAACAGCCGTGATGCCGCAAATCAGCCGACTGTTCAACACACTCGACAGTTACACCGAACCGGTCGTCCCCAAATACCGCGAGCAACTGCAACGGCGGACGGTAGAACTTAATGCTTTGATCGAACAGATCAATAAGTTGGTGACTGAGACCGTGCCGAATTTGAACAAACAAGTGGAAGTCGCTGGGCTTGCGCCGGTCAAGGCTGGCGAGACCGTCGCACCGGTGCAGTAGCTTTCATTGTGTGTCGGCTATTTGGTGTTGCCGGCGCTGGTCAGTTGGAACCGCAATTCGCCGAAGCGCGTGCGTGTGGCGAAATAAAGCGGCAAACGGCGCGCATCGTTGGAAATCCAAACCTGCGCGATCAACCCTTGCACGGGTTCAGGCGTCAGCACATCCAGTTGCAAAGTGTCGCGCGCTCCCAGTGGGCCACCGATGGTTTCCTGCTTGACGACACGGATTTTGATTTTCTGCAACCGGTGGTTGGCATCCAGGAAGGGGAAATCGTAGGTCGCGCCGAGCTTCAATTGCGACACGCGCACGGCATAAAACAAGGAAAGAATATCGAGCGTGCCCGGCTGGATGGGAACCTCTGTGCTGTTTTGCAGCGTGGCGATCTTTTTCGACCAGTCATAAGTTGCGGCGGTTTGTTTCAACCGTCTTCCTTCGCGCAGTCGAATATCTGTTTTGATCGGCAGCAGCGAATCCACGGTTACGAAACTGCTGGCTGCGTCATTGACGTTGACCAGCGTGCGCGCCGCTCCGACGCTGGAAACCTCACCGTAAAACTCGAAAACGTTTTTGCCGCTCAGCATTCCTTGCTGGCGGACTTCAAAACTAGCCTTGCCTACTGAAGCGAAGTTGCCCCAGGCGATGTCGTAATTGAGTCGTTCGCCCACGCCAAACGGCAGATTGGGCGAAGGCATCGCCACGACCGGAGGCGGGTTCCCGTTTTTAAGTCCGTTACCTTTGGGAACCTCGGTTGGCATTGGCGGATTGCCGGACTCTTCGGTCGGCGCTTTAGCCAATACCGATGGCGGAACTCCACGTGCGACAATTACGGCGCTGGTCAAATCGGCGCGTACTTCGCCGAACCAAAGTTTGGCTTGAATGGCGACCGGCAAACGCTGCGCATCATCGGAAAACCATACGTTGACGCGGTACTTGCCGTATTTTTTGCCTTGAGGGTAAAGCTTGATATTGATGGCGTTGTAGCTGCCGGTTTGCGTTAGCAATTGCTCGCGGCCTTTATTGACGGCCTCGAATTCGACGACTTCCTTGCCGATCAGGACGGTGAATTTCTGTTTTCCATCTTCAGGAATTCCGCGCAGCCGCATTCCGTGCAGCAACGATCCCAGATCGAAAGTGCCTTTCGGAATGGCCAGCGTGCTGTCGTCGGAAAAGACCGCCTGCTGTTTCGATTGATCGAAAACAACGGTTTCATCAACCTGCTTTTTGCCTTGCCGGACGGAACTCACCAACCTGTGCGGCAAGGCCGTGTTGGGGCCGACATAAGAAGTGTATTGGTGATCAATATCGCCGAACAGCGAACGCACGCCGCCAAGTGATTCCACTTTGGTTCGGATTTGATAACTGTCCTGACCGAAGAAAACTCCTTGCTCAATGACTTCGATTTCAATGCGGGCGGCGGTGGCGAAATCAGACCAATTAACACTGAAGGTTAAACGTTCGCCGACTCGCAGCGGCGAGCCTTCATAAGTCTTCGCGCCGGTTGGCGCGGATGAGATGGCGGACGGCGTTGCCGGTTTTGTCACCGGATTTTTTTCTGCGGGTGTTTTGGTTTCAGTAGGTTTGGGCGGAGGCGTAAACCCGCCGGATGGCCTTTGTTGAGCGTAAAGTCCCCAACCGTAGCTGATCGCAGCCACGGCGAGAAATGCAAAGGTGTATTTACGAATAGACTTAGAAAACGACATTAAAATAATTCCGCCTTACTGCTGAAAATCTGGGGCAAGGCATTTTGAGGACTGGGACGTGGGAACACGCCTTCCGGTAAACGTCTCACGCTGTCGCCTGTTCGATTTCTTCCAGTATCTTTTGCGCTGTTTGCGCTGGATCGTTGGCCGCCGTAATGGGTCGGCCAATGACCAAAAAGTTCGCTCCGGCGCGGATCGCTTCCGCTGGAGTCATAACACGACTTTGATCGTTGAGCGCCGTTCCCGCCGGACGGACGCCCGGAGTCAAAATTACAAAGCCGGGATTATCCACAGCATTACGGATCGGCACAATCTCTTGTGGCGACGCAACTACTCCATCAATTCCAGACGCCGCGCACAACCGCGCAAGTCTCACTACTTCCGCTTCCAGGTTTTGTTCAATTCCCACTTCGGTCAAGGAATCCTGCGTATGACTGGTTAAAACGGTCACGCCCAGGATCAAAGGGCGCGGCATTCTCTCACGTTCCACCGTTTCGTTCACGGCATCAGCGGCGGCGCGCATCATTTTCGAGCCGCCCAGCGTGTGCAAATTGAAAATACTGACGCCCATGCGAGCGGCTTCTACGGCAGCCATCGCCACGGTGTTCGGAATATCGTGATATTTCAGGTCAAGAAAAACGCGCTCGCCCATTCCCAAAATGCGCCGTACTAAATCCGGGCCGGCGGCGGTAAACAGTTGATTGCCGACCTTGAACATTCCCACGATGCCCCGCAGGCGTTCGACTAATGACAAGGCTTGCTCGGCGGTATCCACGTCGAGCGCGACAACAATCGGATTAGAGGTGTGAGAGCTTGGCATGACGAAAGTTCGCGTATCGAAAATTTCAATGAATTTGCGTTTTAGGTTCTTCGGCCTGTGTTTCGTGAACACGCAGCCAGGCGTTCAAGTCATCAAAGGTATTGAAATCGAGCAGGTCTTCGCTCAATTGATCGAGTTGTTCGGACGGCAGGGAAGAAATTCGAGTCTGCGTCCATTCATCCAACTCTCCGATTTTGCGGCGAAGCATTCTTAAGGCCGCCCTGGCAACTCCCTGTTGCAAGCCTTGATGCAAGCCTTGATGCAAGCCTTGCTGCAATCCTTGCTGCAATCCTTCTTGAATCCATTGTTCGGCTAACGTTTGCATTAGTCCTCCTTCTTTTTCTGAAAACACACTTGTCAGCGCCTGGCTCAATTCTACTTTTGTGATGCGGTCAGTAGCGACGGAAAGATATTTCAGAGCCGTTTGTAAAAACTCCAGCGCGCTTTGCTCCCGCATTTGACGGAACAGCGCAAATATCTCGGCCAACCGCTCCGGCAAATCGTCGCTGAAAATGTGTTTGAGCAACGACAATCCGACTCGCAACAGCGCCGCGCCTTTGATTTCATCTTCATCCAGGGTGGAAAGATCGCACAGGAAATACTCAAACCCCGGCACGTATCTTTGCAGCATCGGCTGATTGCCGCTTTCCACCAGCGATTGAAAGCTTGTGCTTGCTTGCCAGCGCGCACGACCGTGATAAAGCACCACGGGAAGAATCAATGGCAATCGAGTTGCGCCCTCGCGGCGATTCTGTTCCCAGATTCTGACTTTGTAGCGCAGCACCTGGAACGCCGTGAATTCATCCGGCCAACTTTTATGTTCAAACAGCAAACAGGCAAAGGCATCTTCGCCGCCTTTCAGCCGCACGCGGTAAAGCAAATCCGAAAAGTGCGTTTGCAGGTCTTTATCAACAAATGAATCCTTGAGCAATTCAGGCGCGCTCACGTCCAACAAACTCGCCACTTCCATCGGTAAATAGTGAGTCAGGAAATCCGCCACGGTCTCCGGTCGCGAAAACAGTTCCTTGAAAAAGCGGTCGTGCGGATTGGTCAGGTCTTTCATTCAGCCCCTTTTCACGGAAGCGGCAATTGCAACAGCGTCGCCGGATCAAGATAAACGCTTTGCCAACGCACGCCGACGTGGAGGTGCGGCGCTGTGGCTCTGCCGGTTGCGCCGCTCAAACCCAACACTTGCGATTTCGCCAATCGGTCGCCTTCTTTCACGTTGATTTGCGACAAGTGCATATACATTGTCAGCAAACCTTGTCCGTGATTGATCACAACGAAACCGCCTTCAAAAAACATCTCCCGCGCCAAAATTACTTCGCCGCTGTTCATTGCCTGCACCGGTGTGCCTGTTTCAGCGCGAAAATCCAAACCCTGATGAACGCTTTGCAGTTTGCGGTTGAACGTGCGCCGCACGCCGAAAGATTCTGTGACAATGTTCGCTACGGGCGCGGAAAAACTGCCGTTCCAAAAACGATTGCCGCTGATGCGATGAAAAGCTTCGCGTTTCAGTTCTTGTTCTTGCTTGATTCTTGCCAGCGTCTCGGCGTCGGGTTCCAGAAACTTCCTGGCGACGCGCAAGGTGACGTTGCGGTAAGCGCCGCGACCAACCGTCACGAAATGGTTGGAAGAAGACTGCGCGCCATCAGCGAATGTGAACTTTAGTTCCAGTGATTGGCGTCCGGCGGGTGTTTCCAGATCAACGCCTGCAAAACCGTACCAGGTGCTTGTAGACCGGTCAAAATCGAAGAACACCTGCCGACGCTGCCATTCGCCGGTCAAAGCTTTCAATGGTTTTTCCGCCTTGACGCGAAACACGCACGGCGAACCATTGACCAATTGCGTCGGTTCCCAGCTTAACGAAAGCGGATTTGCTTGCGTCGCCGCAGTCCGCATTGGCCGCTCGCCGAGCGGTGACAAGAACAACAAAACGCCCAGAACAGCCAGCAGCTTCATTCGACTACCTCGTGATTACTTTGTTGTTATGACGGTTCCCACCAGTTTACCAATGTTCTCCACTCCATTTTGTTCGCAGTATTCCGCCAGGCCGTCAACGATCTTCATTGACGCCGTCGGATCGTAAAAGTTCGCCGTGCCCACTTGCACCGCAGTTGCGCCGGCGATGATGAATTCCAGCGCGTCTTCAGTTGTCGCAATTCCGCCGATGCCGACCAGCGGAATTTTCACCACGCGCGACGCCTGGAACACACAGCGAACGGCAATCGGTTTGATCGCCGGGCCAGACAGTCCGCCGGTGAAGTTCGCCAGTCGCGGACGCCGCGTGTGAACATCAATTGCCATGCCGACAGCGGTATTAATCAGCGACAAGGCGTCCGCGCCCGCCGCTTCGACCGCGCGGGCGATGGCGGCAATGTCCGTCACATTCGGCGACATTTTGACGATCACCGGACGAGTGGCCGCGCGCTTCACTGCTTCGGTTACCGCTGCTGCCTGTCGCGCGTCGTTGGCGAAAGATTCGCCGCCCGCTTTGACGTTCGGACAGGAGATGTTCAATTCGTAAGCGTGAATGCCTTCGCCGTCTTCCAGCATTCGGATCGCTTCGATGTACTCTTCGATGGTGTAGCCGAAGACGTTGGGAATAATCCGCGTGTCGTATTTTCGCAGTTCGGGAAGCTTTTCGGCGACGAAGGCGCGCGCGCCGATATTTTGCAATCCGATGGCGTTGAGCATTCCGCCGTGCGTTTCCACAATTCGCCACGGCGCGTTGCCGCGCATCGGTTTGGCCGACAACCCTTTGGTGCAAATGCCACCAAGCCGGTTCAAGTCAATCAGCCCGGCCATGTCCAGGCCGTAGCCGCACGTGCCGCTCGCCGTCCAGACAGGGTTGTTGAATCGCACTCCGGCGATTTCGACTTCTAACTTCGGATTGTGTTCAACGTTCACCATCATTGGCAAAACTGAGCAACAATTGCTTGTCATTCAAAAAAGTCAGTCGGTCAACGGCTGCGCGAAAAGGCAGCCATTCGCTCTGGACGATTTCATCGGACGGTTCGAAGGCATGCTCGCCGACCGGTTCCATGTGCCAGTACAAAACCACTTTCAACCATGTTTTGACGGGATATTTGCGAAAGCCCGCGAAGTCCGTAATCACAGTGTCGTAGCCGGTTTCTTCCTTCACTTCGCGCTGCGCGGCGTATTCCCAACTCGGATCATCGTCATCCACGTGCCCTTTAGGAAATTTCCAGGCTTGATCTTCGCGGCTTTGAATCAGCAGCACTTCGCGGCCACGCGCCGTTTCGCGCCAAACCAGGCCGCCCGCACAATAAGCAATGTCTCGATTGGTTTTCACAGCCAATGCAACTCCTTGCTCCAAAATACCGGTCCGTCGGTGCAGACTTTTTTGTAAACGAAACCTTCTGGACAGTCTGCTTTTGTAGCCACCGCGCAGCCCACGCAAACTCCGAATCCACAGCCCATCGGCGCTTCCAGCGAAAGCTGCGAGGGCACGTCGAATTGTTCGGCGATTTGCGACACACGATGCAGCATCGCGTCCGGGCCACAGGAATAAATCATTTTCGGTTGAGTCGCGGTTGCCAGCAGGTACGCTTCAAGCGGCGCAGTGACAAAACCTCGTTCTCCGAAACTGCCGTCAATCGTCGCGCAGAAAACATTCTCTTTGGAAAGCAGTTCGGTGAAATCGGCGAGGCCGATCAAATCGCCGTGACTTGCACCGCCGATGAAAAGTTTTGTGGGAATTCCTAGTTTGAGCAACTCTTCGGCGAGCATAAACAGCGCGGGCGAACCGACGCCGCCGGCAACCAACAAGGCTTCGCGATTGCGTGCGGTGTTAATGTCGTAGGTGTTGCCGAGTGCGCCCAGAAAATCCACTTTGTCACCGCGTTCCAGTTGGGCGAGCGCCTGCGTTCCGCGTCCCAGGACTTGATAGATGAAATCCACGCTCAAGGTTGAGTCGGAAGTTTCGGCTCGATAAAACGCCATCGCGCGGCGCAACAGCGGCTCATAAATGCCGTGCGCTTTCAGCATCGCGAATTGTCCAGGCTGGACTGTGGTTGCTTGATCCAGTCGAAGACGAAGCAATCCGTAACTGCGCGCGGAGGCAGACTGAATCAATTCGTTCCGTTCAATGATGGCAACGGCGTCAATCATGTTTGGTAAAGCGGACAAAGGGGAATACTCCGAATCCGAGAGAAGCGTTGAAACGTGCGGCAGTCTAACAGAAGCTTACCAAGCGGCAAAGTTGGCGCACCAACCGCCGCTTGGCAGCGCGCGCAGGACTGATGTATGGTGACGCCTCTTCAATTCCAAACGTTTCCGCACTCAAAACTTTATGAAGCTCAACAAAATCTTTCCTGGCATCATCGTGGGGATTATCTTGCTGGCAAGTTCCCCTTTCATTCTGGGCTTGATCTGGCCGCGCATTAACGATGTCAAAACCGGCGAAACGCCGCAATACGCTGACATTCAACCGCAGCGTTTTAATCAGCCTGCTGAAAAAGTCCTTGACGCGGCGTTGGCCGCTTCGCAGGCTATGGGCTGGGAAATACGCGAAACTAAACGCGAGCAAGGCGTCATCGAAGCTGTCGCCACCACGCGGTTGTTCAAGTTCAAGGACGATGTGACCGTCACCATCAGCGGCGAAGGCGCGGTGACAATCGTCAATGTTCGTTCGAAGTCGCGCATCGGCAAAGGCGACTTGGGAGCAAATGCCCGCCGCATACGAGCGTTCCAGACGGAATTGGTCAAACGATTGTGAGCGATGCTATAGTCCTGCCCTGCTTCGCAAACACTTTCAATCCGCAAACTCAACCGAGGTGAATCAATTGGAATTCAAGGAAAAGTCCGTTGTGATGACAGCGGGCGATATCAACCGCGTGCTGGCGCGCATGGCTTCGCAGATTGTCGAAAACAATCCAGACCTTTCGGGCGTGTTGTTGGTCGGTATTCGCCGTCGCGGCGTTCCACTGGCCGAACGGCTGGCCGCCAGAATTAAGGAAATGGACAACATTGAAGTCGCCACCGGCGCGCTGGACATTACGCTCTATCGTGACGACCTGACCACCGTCGCCGACCGTCCGGTCATCAACAAAACCGAGCTGCCGGCGAACATTACCGGCAAGACGATCATTCTGGTGGACGATGTGCTTTACACCGGACGCACCATTCGCGCCGCAATGGACGAGCTGATTGATTTCGGACGCCCGCGCCGCGTGCAACTGGCTGTGCTGATTGATCGCGGCTGGCGAGAATTGCCGATCCAGGCCGACTACATTGGCAAATTCGTTACCACCACCGAAGCCGAAATCATCAAAGTCATGCTGCCGGAATTCGACGAAACCGAGCAGGTATTGCTGGTCGAACAAAAGTAATGCCGCTTCATCGCAAAGATCTTTTGGGAATCGCCGACCTGAGTGTCGCGGAAATCAACTTGATTCTCGACACCGCTGAAACCTTTCGCGACGTCAACGCCCGCCGGATCAAAAAAGTCCCCACACTGCGCGGCAAGACGATCATCAATCTGTTCTTCGAAGCTTCGACGCGCACGCGCACCAGTTTTGAAATCGCCGGCAAACGCCTTTCCGCCGACACCATCAACATTTCGGCTTCGACTTCGAGCGTGGTCAAAGGCGAAACGCTCGTTGACACCGCGCTCAATTTGCAGGCGATGGCTCCTGACGCCATTGTCATCCGCCATGGTTCTT
This sequence comes from uncultured Heliomicrobium sp., assembly GCA_964603695.1. Taxonomy (GTDB): domain Bacteria; phylum Acidobacteriota; class Blastocatellia; order RBC074; family RBC074; genus RBC074. The sequence continues at coordinate 8,422 of CAZRXE010001467.1, read as the reverse complement.
CGGGCGCGCCGCACAAAATCGCCAAACTGGTCAAAGCCGCCGTCATCAACGCCGGCGACGGCGCGCACGAACACCCCACGCAAGCTTTGCTCGATGCGCTGACCATCCGCCACAGCAAAGGCCGCTTGGCCGGATTGAAAGTCGCCATCGTCGGCGATGTGCTGCACAGCCGCGTCGCCCGCTCGAACGCGCATCTGCTGTCCAAGCTCGGCGCTCAAGTTGTGCTGGCCGGGCCGCGCACGCTGTTGCCCTTCGGTTTGGAAAAGCGGATTGCCCAGGCTACCCAATCTGAAAGCTCCGTCACCTTTGCCGAAAAAATCGAAGACGCCATCGCCGACGCTGACGTGGTGATGATGTTGCGAATTCAACTGGAACGGCAGTCCGGCGGCTTTTTCCCGTCTTTGCGTGAATACTCGATTCATTACGGCTTGAACCGGCGGCGGCTGGCGCTGGCCAAACCGGACGCCATCGTGCTGCATCCGGGGCCGGTCAATCGCGGGGTCGAAATTGATTCGGACGTGGCCGACGGCGCTTCGTCACTAATTCTAGATCAAGTGGAAAACGGCGTGGCCGTGCGCATGGCGATTTTGTATTTGTTGGCGGGAGGCGAATGAAGCGATGCGCGCACGCGGAGAAGGATTTTTTGCGGCAGTTGATACACAGCCCTATCAGTCACACGGCATTCTGCTGGGACAGGAAACGGAGTATTCTTGCGTCGCCGCGTGTTGCCGAATGCTTTTGTTCGATCAAGTGCCCGGCGCGGAAAATGATTACTTGGTTTCGGAAAGCTTTTTACGCACAGCGTTGCAAACAAATTACCGAGGCTCAACCGTCGCGCAGATTCCTGATGTGATGCGGGATCACGGCTCTCCGCTCCGGTATGTTTACCGCAAGAACCTAACGATTGATGATTTACAGGCCGCCGTAGAATTTTTTCCGGCGGTCGCCTTGGTTAGCAATCGCGAGGCGGGGGAATATCACGCCGTAATTGTTGACGGTGTCAATGATGAATCTGTCTGGATTCGCGATCCGCTGCCGGAAAGCACAGGCTCAGCTTACAGTCTTGCCCAGGCGATCTTTTTGACTGCCTGGATAAACGAAAGCACAAACTGCGGGTACGCGGTTGTGGTGCTACAATGACGCGCATGGAAAAGAGACATCCAACCATCAATGACGCTCTGGCGGTTGCCGAACGCGAGATTCTCGGAATCATCAAGAATGCTGAAGAGCTTCAAGGGTATGAATTCGGCCCGGTCAAATTTCGTCGCGAGAACGAACGCTTTTGGGTCTTTTCCGCCGGTTCCGGACAATTGTTTGAGGAGGGTTACGTGCCGGGCGCTGTCTATGCTTGCATTGACAAAATTGACGGTCACGTCTGGAGCCTGGAAGAGCAGGAGCGTTACGCACAAAGTCTGAGTGTCATTCGACAGGCTGCCGCTTCGGATTCAATTGCCGCGTGATTTTGAAAATTCATTCCTGATATGCCGTCACTTCTCATTCGCAACGGTGTCATTCTTGATCCCGCTCAATCACTCGAAGCTGGGCGCGACCTGCTGATCCGCGATGGTCGCGTTGCTGAAATCGGCGAAAACCTGTCAGCCGAAAGCGCCGAGGTTTTCGATGCCGCCGGTTTAATCGTCGCTCCGGGTTTCATTGATTTGCACGTCCATTTACGCGAACCCGGTTTTGAATACAAAGAAACCATCGAATCCGGCGCGCGCGCGGCTGTTGCCGGAGGTTTCACTTCGGTTTGCTGCATGCCGAACACGAAGCCGATCAACGATAACTCTTCGGTGACGAGTTTCATCGTCGAGCAAGCGCGCAAAGCCGCGCTGGCCAATGTCTTTCCCATCGGCGCAATCACGCAAGGTTCCAAAGGCGAACAATTGGCCGAAATCGGCGAAATGAAAACTGCGGGCATCGTCGCCGTCAGCGATGACGGCAAGCCTGTACTCGATTCCGGCATTATGCGCCGCGCGATGGAATACGCCGCCGATTTCGATTTGCCGGTTGTGGATCACTGCGAAGATTGTTGCGGCGCGACGGGCTGGGCGATGCACGAAGGCGAGTATTCCGCGTTGATGGGCTTGAAAGGTTTGCCCGGCGCGGCGGAAGACCTGCACGTTGGGCGGGATATTTTGCTCAGTGAATTGACCGGCGCGCACATTCACATTGCGCATATTTCTACTGCGCGCTCGGTGGAGTTGGTTCGCCAGGCCAAAGCACGCGGCCTCAGCGTCACGTGCGAAGTCACGCCGCATCATTTCGCGCTGTCGGATAAGGACGTTTTTGAAAGCGGTTACGACACGAATTTCAAAATGGCACCGCCGCTGCGTTCGCAAGCCGATGTCGAAGCCATTCTGGAAGGTTTGCGCGACGGTACGATTGACGCCATCGCCACGGATCACGCGCCGCACCACGCCAACGAAAAAATGCACGAGTTCGACAAATCGCCGAACGGCATTACGGGGTTGGAAACTGCCGTCAGTCTGACGCTGGATCGGTTGGTGCGTCGGGGCGTGATTTCATTGGCGCGAATGGTGGAGTTGCTGGCAACGAATCCGGCCAGGATTTTCAAGCTGGATCGCGGAACTTTGAAACCCGGCGCGATGGCTGATGTAACGATCTTCGATCCTGAAAAGCGGATCAAAGTGGATGTTTCAAAGTTCCAGTCGAAGAGCCGCAACACGCCGTTTGATGGCTGGGAAATGACGGGTGCGCCAGTGGCGACGATTGTCGGTGGAAGGATTGTTTGGCGCGGAGCGGCGTGATTTCGCCGCCCCGCGCCTGTTGATAGGCAAGACGCCTCACCAGAGTTTCTTGCGCTCCACCAAGGCCGGATAACGAACATTGTCGTTAGCGATTGGCGCAAGCGGATTGAAGGGCGGGAACGCCGGTAGAGTTCCGGCCTGGAGCGTCAGCGAATACGCGCTCGAACCGCTGAACGCGCCGACCGCAATCAGGTAAAAGCCTCCCGAAAGCGAGCCTGTTAATTGTTCGGATGTGCCCTGCGACTTGGTCGAAGAAGCAATCAGATCAAATCCTCCCAGACCGTCATACTTCAGCACGAACAAATCCAGGTCAGCGTTTTGAGTGAATGTCAGCGTGAAGGTCAGCGCGGTGGTTTTCTCCAGCGGAAGGAAGAATAAATCGGTCAGGACTTCGTTCTCGCCGGTATCGAGACGAAATATCAACTCGCCCGCGTCGCCTTTGGCCGTTTTGCCGTCAACAATCACCGGAATGGAAACTTCTGTTGCGAGTTCCGGCGAATCGTTCGGTTCATCTTCGTCAATGCGGCGCAAGCTGCCGGAGCTGATGGTGAAATTGACGGCGTTGCTTTCGTCGCTGAGCAGGCCGTTTTCCAGATCGAAGGTGACGGTGGTGATTTGCACCGTGCCTGCGTTCAAACCTGTCGGCACAATCGAAGTGATTTGCGTGTTGTTTTGCACGCCGACCGGCAGCGCGAAATTGACCAGTTGGTTGTTTTGATAAAACAGCAGCAGCGTGATGAGCGGTTCATTGTTGGCGACATCGTCCTTGGCCGGGTCATAAAAATTCAGCCCGAAGTTCGTGCCGCGCGCGATTATGCGGTCAGTGTCGCGTCCGCTGTTACCGCCGGTCGCGGCATTCAGTACGGACGCGAGCGTGGGTTTGGAGGGAGGGACGGCTTGGGCTGTGTAGCGGAAATCCAGGGCGTTCGACAAATCGCTGAACGTGCCTGTCACGCCGATTCGTTCGACGGTGATGTCAGCCAAACCGACCGTCATTCCGGCGGAAGGAACTTCCACGACGAGGCGTGTTTCGCTGGCTTGCAGCACGCGCGCCTGCGCAGTATTGAGTTCCTGGCGGAAGATGACGCGGTTTTCTTCCGGCTTGACGCTGAAGCCGCCGCCGATGATAGCGACTTGATCGCGCGGTTTGCCTTGCGCTGGAGTGACACTGGCCAATTGCGGCGCGTTGATCTGGTTGCGAATGATGTTGAAGGCCAACGGCGCACTGGCGTCCGAAAGAATGCCTGACATTGAATTCACGACGACGGCCACCAGACTGACAGCCCCGCCGGGGATTCTGGGAACAATGACGCGCAAGACAGTGCGGTTGTTTGTGCTGCTGATAACGCGGCTGGTCGTCGGGTCGGAAAGTCCAACGACCTGGCCGTTGCGCACGTAGAAAATAAAGTTGTCGTCCGGCTTCGAACTCAGATTTATGCCGGTAATGTCCACCGCGCTGCCGGCGGCGGCGGAGATTGGTGCGACGGAGGAAAGCGTCGGCGCGATGGCGGCGACTGCGGCGACTGCCTTCGTTTCCAGCGTATTGCCGGCAAGCGTGGCGCGCGCTGAAATCAATGCGAAGCCGGCACCGACGCGCGTGGCATTGAAGAAAGCCGTTGTTTGTCCTGCCGCAATCGTCACCGAAGCCGGAACCGTAACCACTGTTTGATTGTCACTCGCCAGCGTGACGGCCAAACCGCCTGTCGGTGCGGGTTGCGTCAGCGTTACATCAATCCTGGCCGGCGGCGAATTGGAATCGAAATCAATCACGAACGGCGAAAGCACCAATCCTGTTTGGCGAGTGTTGCTCAGCGCAATCGTGCCGACGTTGGTGACGCCTCCGGCGACAGCCGTCGTTGCAGCGGAAGTCCCGCGCGGCGACGTCCCCCATTGTTGCGGCAACAATACGTCCGCCTGAATTTGCGAACCCGCCGCCACAGCAACATCAGACAAAGAAAATCCGCCGTTGGCGTCGGTCATTCCCGCGCGGCCATTGACTGTGACTTGCGCGCGTGCGACAGGCGAACTGAACGTGTCAATCACGCGGCCAGTCACTGTCGTCACACCGCTGGCTGCGGCGGCGAACCAGAAGCTGGCCAAATCCACCAAGCGTCCGTCGGAAACCACCGTTGCACGATTGGCGGAAACCGTTGCCGTACCGCGTTTGATGAATGCGCCGCGCTGAAAATCGAAGCGATACAAATCCACCTTCGCGCCCGGCGGCAGATTGGCCTGATCGGGATTGGGAAAACTCAGGGAAGCGCCGGGGGCGAACGTTGTCCCCAGCGGCGTGATTTGCGCAATCGTTGACGCATACACGCCGGCAGGCAGCGCGATTCCGGGCAGGCGCGAACGTTCGACCACTGTCAATTGGACTGCGCCGTTGGTCTTGCCGTCAGGGAATTTGACAGTGGTTCCAATCGGAACTTCGAGCGTTACGCCGCGATTCGTAATGAAGACGGATTTGCCCGGAGTCTGCGTTTGTTGGCCGTCGGCTGGAACAGCCTGTCCGATTGCCTGTCTCCCGCTCAAGGCTTGTTTCAACTGATTTCCGATGGCCGACGATGGATTGCCCGCAAAACCCACAATGGCGCTGCCGCCGTTGACTTGTTGCAGACTGATGGGCTGGGCGAATTGATTGTCGCGGTCTGCCTGCACCAGCAGTTTCAAGGTGACGCGCGGATAAGGCGGCGTTTGCATTGCCGATCCGCCGTCCACTTCGACGCTGTTAAAGCCTGTCGGTAAATCCGGGATGACGAACGCGCCCTGCTGATTGGTGCGCACGCTGACGTTGGTTCCAATGACACGAACCGCCACGCCTTCCAGCGGCGCTGGGCCGGTGTTGGCGGAGCCAGTGGATTGCACCAGACCGCTCATGGAAGTTTTGATGCGGCAGGTGGCGGCGCTGCGTGTTTCGCCCTGCGGCGTTTGAATCGCCACGCGCCCGGATTCAGCGCCGAAAGGAACCAGCACGGTCAATTGATTGGCCGTGGCGGCAATCACGCGGGCCTGCGCGTTGCCGAAGCGAACGATGTTGTCATTGGCATTGGTTGAAAATCCGGCACCGGAAATGGTCAGGGTTTGCCCGGCTACCGCGCCATTGCTGATGCTGAATCCGGTGATGGAAAGAATGGCGTTCGGTGTTCCGGCCAGATTGACCGTCACAGCGTTTGACGAAACGCCGCCGGAAACCAGCGTCACATCCACCAACCCGCGCCCTTTTAGCGCAACGGGAATTTGCAGGTTGATTTGATCCAGACCGACGAAACCCGGAGCGGCTGCCGCCGTCACGGGGACTTCCACGCCGCCGATGATCGCTTGCATGGAACCTGCGGCGGCGTTTCGGAGTCCTGTACCGAACAAAATCAAAAAGGCCGGCCGGGCGTCCGTGCCGACATCAATCGGCGCTGGAATGACGCGCCCCTGCGCGACCGGGTCGGGTTCAAACGGCGGATTGGGATCGAAAACGAATTGCCCTGCTGCATTGACTCGACCGGTGACTGCTGCTGGAACGCCCGTACCGGTGGCGTTGGCTGTAAACAGCGCGGGCGCTGTCGGTGCAATTCGGACTTGTCCGCGCGAGATGATTTGGTCGCCATTGGCCGCTGTCGCGTTGATGACGACTTGCGCGTCTCCCGCCGGGACGTTTTGGGGAATCAGATAATTGACCTGCCCCGGCGAAACGAAAAACAATGGCGCGGCGACGCCGCCAACAGTCACGGTTGTGTTCAGCAGGTTCGTTGGCAAAGGCTGTGTCGCTGCCACTTGAGTACCGTTGGCCAGTTGCGTACCGAAGGCTGCAACAATCGAATTCGGTGCCAACGTCGCCGCACCGCCGATAAAGCTGGCGGCGGAAACGGTGGACACCGTGACGCTGTTTTGCACTGTCGCGGCCGCGCGGGTTTTGGTGAATCGCAGGACGCCGAAAAGCAACAGCGCAAGAGTCGTCAAAATAATCAGTCGGCGGAGGAGTTTTGCGAATGTACGGTGTCGGCTTGAAGTCAAAAAATCGGAAGTTTGGATGGAAATCATTTGGGTTCTCCCAGTGAATTGCGCCCGGTGCCCGGCGGTGCGAATGTGCCGTAACGCCGGGAACTCACACGAAGTTGCGTAAGAGGGGGAAACGGAATGGAAAAGAAAGTTCAACGAAAAGGCCAACGGATTATAGGCAGGCGGCGAGAATAGAGTAAAACACCATCAACTATTTTGAGGCCGCCCGGCGCGCGAATACGAAAGGCAAAAATCGCAGGCTTGAATCTGAAAGACGGCTACGTACAATATGCCGTTGTTTGAGCGACAGTTGCATTTGTACAACTGTTCCGCTTCCCCCGGCAGAAACATCCGCAACATCAATCCATTGACCGCCAATGAATATTTGACGATCCGGTAAAAAGCGATGCCTGATTTATATGCCGTGTTGGGCGTCAACCGCACGGCTAATCCGAACGAGATCAAATCCGCTTATCGCCGCCTGGCGCGCAAATATCATCCTGATGTGAGCACGGAGCCTTCGGCAGCAGCCAGATTTGCGCAAATCAGCGAGGCTTACCACACGTTGATTGATCCGGATCGTCGCAGAACTTATGACCACAGCGGCCAAACCCAAAGCACATCGGCGCGTCAGGTCAATGTCGCCGCCGCGCGCGCCGCGCGCCGCGCCTACTATCAAGCCCGCGCCGATCAAGTGGTCAATGAATGGCTCGAACGCGAGCGTCAGGAAGCGCAAGCGCGCGGCAAAGCCGTTTATACAATGGTGACGCTTTTCATCTCGACGTTCTTCGTAGCAATGAACCCCTCTTTCTTCGAGATGACAAAGGTGTACTGGAAACTCATCATCATCGGTCTGTTCGCCGTCGGCATCCGGCATTTATTCAAGAGTTTGAAGGAGCATTTCGACCATTACACCTACACGCCGGAAAGAATCTCCATCACTCGCCGCCACAAACGTAGAGACAAGAAATTCAAACGCAGCATCGCCTGGACGTTCGTCATCAGTGGCTACTTGCTTTCGTTGCTGACAGGAATGCTGATCGGCGTGCTGACGGATTCTCCGACACAACCAAATGAAGGTTGGACGGTTCACGACGCGTTATTTGTCGCACTGGTCTACCCTCCCATCGCTGTGTTGATCGTTCACGCGATTTACAAGGTCAATCTCCATTTTGAAAACCTGTGAAGCCCGCTGTCGCACTCGCCATCCTTTTTTTCGTGCTTGGTTTCAATGTCTTCGGACAAACTCCCCGGTCTGATTGCCGAATCCGCCAAATTTCCACGGCTAATCACTCGCTAGAAGTCCACTGCACAATTTCCGGTCTGCCCGCCGGCAAAATGCGCATGCAATTCGCCGACGATTTCGCCGGCGTAGATCGTTTGAGCGAACGCCTGCACGCCGTCAAAGTCCGTGACGAACGCGATGGCGCGTTGCCTTTAGAAATTCGCGGCAATGGTTTGTACTTGTTCGACGGCGATTCGCGTCCGCTCAGATTGACTTACGAAATGCGTTTGGCACGCGCATTCGACCCGTCGCAGTTTGCGCTGATCTCCGGCATCGGCACGGAAACCGCCGTGTTGATGACGGCGGATTTGCTGCCGAGTTTTTGTTTGGCGGAGAAAACCTGCGTGGCGAAAACGCCCGCGCGACTAGCCATCGA
>CAZRXE010001466.1:0-3596 GCA_964603695.1 uncultured Heliomicrobium sp. | reverse complement strand
CGCATTTCTCGCACTTTGGAGGACACCTCTACTGCGTAGAAATCGCGCTCCTTGCTGTGTTTTCAATGATCTAGCGAACCGGGAACCCGGAAACTACAGCTATTTAAACATCAAACAAGGTCGCTGCTTCGCGCAACGATTTCAGCGGGTCGCGTTTGGGAACGAATTCGTGCGCGACGTAGCCTTGAAACCCAAGATCGGCGATGGTTTTGGCAATGGTTCGCCAATTCAGTTCCTGCGTGTCGTCGAGTTCGTTGCGACCCGGATTGCCGCCGGTGTGAAAGTGGGCGATGTGCTGAATGTTTTCGCGGATGGTGCGGATGATGTCGCCTTCCATGATTTGCGCATGGTAGGCGTCGTAAAGAATCTTGACGCGCGGTGAATTGACGCGCTTGATGACTTCGACGCCCCAAGCCATGCGGTCGAACATGTAATCCTTGTGATCCACCTTGCTGTTCAGGAATTCCATGCAAATCGTCACGCCGTGTTTTTCGGCAATGCTTTTGGCGCGGTTGAGTACGAGGACAGTGTTTTCCAGACCTTCGCCGTCGGACATGCCTTTGCGATTGCCGGAAAAAGTGATGACGTTGGGAATGCCGTTTTCCGCCGCGCGGGCGATGTTTGTTTCAAAGTCCTTCAGCAATTTGTCGTGCAGGTCTTTGCGATTGCAGGCGTCCGGAATCGAACCTGCGCCCGAAGTCATGGTCGGAACCAGTCCATACTTTTTGACCACCGGCCAATCCTTCGGATCGTTGAGCAGGTCAATGCCTTTCAAGCCCATTTCGGAAGCTGCTTTGGCAAAGTCTTCGAGCGGGATTTTGTTGTAACACCAGCGGCAAACGGATTGTTTCAATCTGCCGCCGACTTTTTGCGCGGGCCACGGCGGCGTTGCCGCGCCGAGTGAATCCACTGCTCCAAGCATCACTGTCGCGCCGATTCCGAAAGTGGTTTGGGCCAGCATCGCTCGTCTGGTAATGCCGTTTGGTGTCTGTTTTGTCATCACTATTTCCCTTTCGATTTTTAAGATGTCTGATTGGAATTAGCCGGCTGTTTGTTCCGTTGATGCGGCAGGCGCAATCGGTTTCTTGCCGAAAATCTCCGCAATGCGGCAGCAGAATCCGGGCAGAATGGCTTCGCTGGTCAGGTCTTCGTTTTCGGTCAGGATGGTCACTTTGGTCGGCGAGTCGTAAATGCTGACGGTGCGGCTTCGCAGAGAAACCAGCCATACCTGACGGACTCCGGCGGCAAAATAATCTTCGATTTTGGCGGTTACTTTTTCCAGTATGTCGTTCGGCGAGATGACTTCGATGGCGAGGTCAGGAGCAATGGGGGAGATTCCATCAAGATCGTTTTCTGCGGGTATTCGCTCCTTCGAAAGGAAGGCGATATCCGGCAATCTCTGGTTTTGCCCAATCATAAACGTGGTATCCGGGCTGTAAATTCCACCCAAATCATTGGCCTCTATGTGTGTTCCCAAACGAATGCCAAGCCGCATAATCGCGGCTCCGTGTCTTAAACTTGCCATTTCTTTCACCTCGGGTTTCCCGTTGACAATCTCGTATTCGAGTTCAGGATCAAGAGCGAATTCAGTCGCTGTTGCTGTCATCATGTTTCGACTCCTTTCTTGAAAAATTCTGTTGGGCAGGGCAGGCCGCAGTTTAAGACTTTATTCTTCGCGGCGGCAATACAATCAAGCTTCTCGTTTGATCACGAACAGGGTGATGTCGTCGTACTGCGGCGCGGAGCCTGCGAAGCGGTCAATTTCATTGAAGACTTTGTCCACGATGATGGCCGACGGTTCCTGGGCGATGGTGCGGAAGAAGTCAGCGACGCGGGCTTCGCCGTATTCGTTTTCGCCTTCGTCCTGGGCTTCGGTGACGCCGTCGGAAAACAGCGCCATCAAATCGCCCGGCTGCATTTCGAAGTAACGTTCTTCATACGGCGACATCACCTCGATGATGTCCGGGGCCAGTAATCCCAGCGGCGTGCCGGTGGAGGTTAGCCATTCGGCTTCGCCGTTCGCGCGCAGCAACAAACAGTCTTGATGGCCGGCGCTGACGTAACGGCCTTTGCCGGTGGCCGGATCGAGTTCGACCAAGATTGCCGTGACGTATTTGTTAGAAGGTGTGGTCGCGTAAAGCAGCGCGTTGGTGTGCGTGGCCAGATCGGTCAACGAAGGAATACGTCCAAGCAGTGCGCGCATCGTCGCTTGCATGTTGCTCATCAACAAGGATGCCGGCAGTCCTTTGCCGGAAACATCGGCGACGCAAATCAGATGGCAGCAAATGCCTTCGGGCGTGTTGAATCCCAGCGCGTCGTAATAATCGCCGCCGCAACTCCGCGCGGGACGATTGCGCGCGGCCAGATCGAAGCCGGCCAGTTTCGGCAACGAAGCAGGGAAGAGGTTTTGCTGAATGGTCGCGGCCAGCGCCAATTCCTGCTCCATCTTTTTGCGTTCCAGGGTTTCGCGCACGAACCAGGCGTTTTCAAACGCGACGGCGGCTTGCGCGGTCAAACCCGCGCCGAATTCCATGTCGGATTCACTGTAAGACAGATTTCCGGGGCGCGGCCCCAGCAGCGCGAATCCGCCTGTGGTCGCATCGCCGGCTTTGATCGGGAAAAGGACTTCGCCTTGCTCTTCGCGGAGCAGTTGTTTGAGCGGGCATTCGGGCAAGTCCGCCACTCTGACGGCTTCATCCAGCGATTCCACGTCAATGCCGAAGCTTTCGTAATCGGCCAGTGCATCCAGTTCCATCCCTTTGCGGCGCATCACCGGCGGATGACCGGTTTTCCAGGCAATCAGCGCGTATTTGCGAACCGCCCAGCGTCCGGCCAGCGTCAGCATCAACAATTGCGCGACTTCATCCGGTTCGATGGTCGCCGTCAACCCGCGCACCAGATCGAGCAGCGTTTTCAACTCTTGAACTTTCTGGTCAAGCTCCTGATTGAGTTGTTGCGTTTCCGTGTGAGCGCGGGCGTTGGAAATGCCGCTGGCGGCGATGCCCAGCAAGGCTTTCAGGAATTGTTTTTCGTTATCGCCGATTTCGCGATTTGGCGGCTGACCGATGCCGAGCAACCCGACCGGCGAAGCTTCATCGCCGACGGGCAGAATCAAGTCTATCCCGGCGGCGCGCGCGGCGGCTTCGTCGAACTCTTCGTTCTTGGAGATTTTCGCGGTGCCGCGCACCAGCGCCAGCCGCATTGCGCCGTTATCGGCGACGGCGATCAAACTTTTGCTGACCAGCAATCGCCCCATCACTGAACGCAACAAATGGCGCAGCAGTTGATCCAGATCCAACGAAGAGTGAAGCAGTTGCGCCGATTCCAGCAGCGCTTCCGCCGATTCGAGTGTGGTTTCCAACATTGGAATATTTTCTGTCGTCATTTCTAAATTGGAGAAAAGCGGGAACGCTCAGGATTGAGCCGGAAGTGACTTCAGCGAGTCTTCAAATGCGATCATTGCCTGAAATTCGTTTTCTTCCTGCATTTGCTTCAGAAAGCGCGCCAATACTTCCGGCGTCAGTATCGGCAAAGCGCGGCTGGCGGAGGTTTCTACGTACTGATCCGGTTGCAGCAAAAACATCGTGACGGTGTGC
>CAZRXE010001465.1:0-1703 GCA_964603695.1 uncultured Heliomicrobium sp. | reverse complement strand
TACAACGCCATCGGCATCAAGGAAAACGGGCTGGTCGGCTATCTGAAGCATTTTATGGGGCCTGTCGCGTTGCTGGCACCGCTGATGTTCCTGATCGAAATCGTCAGCCACCTTGCGCGCATCCTGAGTTTGAGTTTGCGTCTGTTCGGCAACATCTACGGCGAAGAGCAGGTCAGCGGCGTGATCGCAGGCCTTGCGCCGATTGGGGTGCCGATTCTGCTGTTGCCGCTGGCGTTGCTGGCGACCTTTTTGCAGACGTTTATCTTTATCGTGCTTTCGATGCTGTATATCGCTGAGATGTCCCATCACGAAGACGATCACGGACACGGCGAAGCGGCACATGCGCACTAATGATTTGAGATTTGAGATTGGAAATTTGAGATTCGGTCTCTGAAAAGTTTTGGATGCAGAAAGCGAAAGAAGCTTGCGGTTGGTTCGCATCGCAGTATTGCCACGTTGCATGGAGCTTTGCCTTTCCCAAAAGCGCAAGTGAATCCCTGACGTCGAACTTATTCCCGGAATCATCTGACAGCGCTTTGGCTCAAGCATCCTTTGCCCGACGAAACACCGTCGTTTCGTCATCACCACAATCACTCAAAGGAGAAATGGAAAATGAAAAGAATTGTATTGGCCCTGATGGGAATGATGTTTGCCGCGCTTCCCGCGCTGGCACAAACGGGCGGCGGAGTTACTGACAAAGGCTATGGCTACCTGGGCGCAGGCATCGGCTTCGGCATCGCTGCTGGTTTGGCTGCACTCGGTCACGGCAAGATTGCTTCCTCTGCCTGCGAAGGCGCGGCACGCAATCCCGGTGCAGCGGGACGTATTCAAACGCTGATGTTGCTCGGTCTCGCGTTCGTCGAAACCGCAATCATCTTCGCGTTCGTGATCGTCTTCTTGAAAGTTGGGTAAGCCCAACCTGAATCTGTTTCGAAGCCAAGGTTCATCGCCTTGGCTTTTTTATTTGGGAGGGCGAGTGGAAGGGAGGTTGCGGCAACGATTACAGCCATTGATTGCGGCTCAGGTCTTTGCGAATGTCCTGCCGCCAGATTTCGATAATTAAGCGATCCACTTCTGTCCAGTGCAGTTGACAAGGCTTCACCTCTGCGCCGTAGAAGCGCACAACTAAGCGCCGAAGCCCATCAAAATCCAACCCTTTCTTCCACCCTTCACAAATAAAGTGCAGTTGCCGGTCTGCGGTGAGCGAATCAGAAGAAGATGTACGTTGTTCAGGCTCGACGGATGCGATTGAGGTAAGCATCCTGCCACGTCCTTTCCGGGGTGCGGAAATTTCGCCTTGAAGCTGCCGGTGGAGGCATTTTCGGTAAATTACGTTTTGTCGTACTACTGTCGGAGGGAAATTTAGGGCAGGCACGCAGGCGTGTCAATTCTTTTATGGGTGATTTGCATGGCTTCTTTCCCGGATGCTAAGCTGCACGCTTTGCAACGCACACGACTACAACCACAAGGCAGACAAATTGATTACAGAGGGAATAGGATTTTCCTTCCTTTCATCGTTCAAATTTGAAAATTTACGAACCGCCTAATAATGCAGGAACATTCACGCGCAGAAGTTACTTCCAAAGAAAAAGCTCCCGAAGCCATTCATCGGCGCTTGACCGAGTCGTTCGGGGCTGACCGCGCTTTGCTTGCCATCGGGGAACACTATCGCATCACGGGCGAACCGAGCCGCGCGATTGCGT
>CAZRXE010001464.1:0-3666 GCA_964603695.1 uncultured Heliomicrobium sp. | reverse complement strand
GCTGGTTATGGACTTGAAACAGCGCGGCATGCTCAAGGACACGCTGGTGATATGGGGCGGGGACTTCGGACGCACGCCGATGGTGCAGGGCGGCAGCGATGGGCGCGACCATCATCCGAACGCTTTCACGATGTGGGCGGCGGGCGGCGGCATCAAACCCGGTTTGACGCTCGGCGAAAGCGATGATCTGGGTTTCAACGTCGTCAAAGACCGCGTTCACGTTCACGACTTTCATGCCACGCTGATGCATTTGCTCGGCTTCAATCACGAAAAATTGACCTATCGCTTTCAGGGACGCGATTTCCGGTTGACGGATGTTCACGGATTGGTGGTGGATAAGTTGTTAGCATAAAGGTGACGTGATGAAACGATGGCTCGCAGTTTTGATTGCTTGGGCAATGTTGGCCGGCTTGGTCGCTTCGCAGGAAGTGTGGAAGCCGAAACCGAAGCGTCCCGATGCTGCGCGTGTCTTGATTGCCACCGGCGGCCACGATTACGACCCGGAGTTTTACTCGGCCTTCGATGACGATGCGATCAACGCCAAAGTGGATCCGCATCCGCGCGCATACAGTTACGACATGCGCCGGCGTGCCGACGTGCTGGTGATTTACGACACGGCGCAAACGCTGGAACCCGCCAAACAACAGCATCTGCGCGAATTTGTCGAAAGCGGCAAAGGCATCGTCGTTTTGCATCACGGCATTTGCACCAACGTCAATTGGCCTTGGTGGTACGAAGAAGTAGTCGGCGGACGCTGGCTGTTTGAACCGGTCAACGGCAAAGTCGGCAGCTACAAACATGACGTGGATTTGACCGTCAAACCGGCGATGCAGCATCCAATCTTGAAAGGAATCGGCACGTTCCGCATTCACGACGAAACCTACAAAGACCTTTGGATTTCGCCGAAGGTCAAAGTCTTGCTGACCACGGACGACAAAACCAGCGACGGCCCCGTCGCCTGGATCAGCCCTTACGAAAAAGCGCGCGTCGTTTACATTCAACTCGGCCACGACCGCCAGGCGAATCTCAACCCGAATTGGCAGAAGCTCGTTCGCAACGCGATTTTGTGGACGGCTGGAAAGCTCAATTAATTTCCACCGTGCTTATCCGCGCTGCATTCGCGCGTCGGTTCCTGACCGGCGCGAAAGGTGCGCATCTCAGTGGTTTTGCAGAGGCCGTTTCGCGGAAGCAGTTTGCTGACGGAACAGACTTTAAGCACGAAGCTTTTGCCCGGTGCAGCGGCAGCTTTGGCGGGCGTGGGGGTGGTTGTGGGCGACAGCGAAGGCGCGGGTGTTGGTGACGCGGGCGTTTGCCGAGTTTGCGGAGACGCTTGCGGAGACGGGCTGAGCGAAGGTTTCGGCGCGGGTTTGGACGCTTTGGCCAGTTGCGCCGGAGTTGGTTTAGGTGTCGCTTGTTTGGTTGCGTTCGTTTTGGCGGAGGCGGTTCGCGACGGCGTTTTTTGCAAGCCGGCTTTGGGCGGAACGCCTGTTTTGGCGGCACTGGATTTGGGCGCGGGCGTCGGCGTGATGACAACTCTCGGTCTGCCGGAACCGGCACCGCCATTGACGACGATGACGTTCACGCCGGCATTTGGATTGGGAGCGGGTGGATTGGGAGCGGGTTTGGTTGTGGCGGCACGAGCCGTAGTGGTTTGAGGCGCGGTCGCCCCGCGCGCCGAATTGGTTTGTGACGGTGCGGGCCAGGGCGTCGCGCCGGGCATTGCGCCGGGAGTGACGCGGATGGTCGCGCCACGCGAATTTTTTGCGACAGCCTGTTTCGGCGGCGCGGATTTGGGTTCGGCGGCGCGGCTTGGCGTGATTCCGCCGGATGTTGCGGGGGAGCGGCTGCCGGCAGTCGAAGGCCCAGGCGTTTGAATGCTTCGCGGGTCGGACGTGGACGTAGTGTTCGGTTCTCTGGAAAACAAAGAAACACTTCCACGCGCTTCCGGCGGGATGGGAGTGTAAATGTCATTGAGTTCGCGCGCGTTTGGCGGCGGAGGCACATCCGCAGTGATGGTGTTGGTGGAATCGCTCGCGGACGGGCGGTATTCGGGATAGCTCGGAGGCGGAGAAGATCGCTCCGGCTGGAAAGGCTGCGCGTCGCCGTTTTCGGTTCCGGTCAGGAAGAGTTCGGCGCGCGCGCCCGGCGTATCCGTTTGCGCCGGCGCGCCTGTCAGCGGATCAATGTACATCGTGACCAGGCCTTCCGTGGGAGATTCGAACGCGCCTTCCATTTCCGGGCGGAGTTGCAGGGCGCGTGTCATGAAATCCGCCCAGATCAAGGCGGCGGTCGAACCGCCCGTGACGCCTATGTCCGTGTTGTCGTCGAAGCCGATCCAAACGACGCAGACCAAATCGCGCGTGTAGCCGGCGAACCAGCCGTCGCGCGAAGACCCTGTTTTGCCCGCCGCGATGCCGCGAAAGCCCAATTGGCGGACGCGCATGCCGGTTCCGTAATCCAGCACGTCCTGCATCATCGAAGTCATCAGATAAGCCACCTGCGGACTCATCACGTCGTTGGTTTGCGTTGGCGCGTCGAAAATAGTTGAACCTTCTTTGGTGGTGATGCGGCGGATGGCTACGGGAGCGACGCGCTTTCCACGATTCGGAAAGGCAGTGTAAGCCGAAGCCATTTGCAGCGGAGTGGCTTCGGCGGCACCGAGCGCAACCGACGGAAGCGCCTGAACATTGACCAGTCCGGCGCTTTGCGCCAGGTTGGCCACCTGCTGAAAACCCACGCGTTCGGCGACGGAAACAGCGATGACGTTCTTCGACCTGTAAAGCGCCTCGCGCACGGTCATCGAACGGTTGTCGTAAGTGTCGCTGAAATTGCCTGGCGTATAAGGTTTGCCGTCGAATTCAAAGGTGCGCGGTTCGTCTTTGAAAGTCATGGCGGCGGTTACGCGGCGGTCCGGATTGCCGTCGTTAAGTGCCGCCGCGTAAACAAAGGGTTTGAAAACGGAGCCGGGCTGCCGTTTGGCGTCGGTCGCGCGGTTGAGTTGGCTGAAGGCGTAATCGCGTCCGCCGATCATTGCCAGGATGTCACCGTTTTTGGCGTCCAGTGCCACCAGCGCCACCTGCAAACCGTGTGTGTCTGTGATTCGGCGTCGCGCGGCCACCAGGTTTGCGATTTCAGGCATGCGATTGGTCACAGCGGTGTAGGCGGCGCGTTGCAAGTCCAGATCAACCGTCGTGTAAGTGCGCATCGAACGCATGGACTGAGTGTCTTCGCCGTAATGCGCTTCCAGTTGTCGCATTACGTAATCCACGAAGTACGGCGCATCGGAAGCGTTCGCCCGACCGGATTCGATCAAATCAAGCTGTCTGCGTTTGGCTTCGGCGGCATCGCCGGAAGAGAACTCTTTGGGTCTGGAATCGTCCTTTGACCGGGGAACGTCGTTGCTCGCTTCCACCATTAGATCGAGCACTGTGTTGCGGCGTTCGAGCAGGCGGTTGATTTGCGCCTGTGACACCGGATTAGTTTCGCTGTAAGAACGCAGTGAGTAGGCGTTGGGGCTGTGAATCATCGCCGCCAGCAGCGCCGATTCGTGCGGAAGCAACTGCCTGACATCTTTGCCGAAATAAGCGCGCGCCGCTTCGCCGAAACCGTTGATAGAAAATCCGCCGCGCTGTCCCAGGTAAATCTGGTTGCAGTACATCTCGAAGA
>CAZRXE010001463.1:0-3828 GCA_964603695.1 uncultured Heliomicrobium sp. | reverse complement strand
GCGCCACCACCGCCACCACCGGGAGGTTGCGCGTTCGGATTGCGCTCCATTTTCTGGTCACGCGACAGTTGTTTGTCATCCTGCGTGACCGTCCAGGTCATGCTTTGAATCATATCTGCCTGCATTTGCGGCAACTGGCTTTTTCCTTTGTCCAGTTCCCACGTCCCCGCAAAATTTGCGCCCTTGCCTTGAGCCGATGCGGCCAGCGTCATCGCAATCAGTGCGGCAAACACACTGCACAGCGTTAGAACTCGCTTCATAAAACTGTCCTCCTTGATGAACTTGAAGGGTTGAAAACAATTGCGCCGCCTTCGGCAAAATTTCCGAGCGGCGGCGCGCTGCTGTCCTGTAAGACGCCTTGCCAATAGCGGCAGTCACAGATTTTCGTCAGCCTTCAGAGTCATCCACGACTTTGCGAGCAATCTCTTCGCGATGGTAATTGGCATCGCCAAACATAATCTCTGACGCTTTGGCGCGTTTGTAATAAAGCTGGATGTTATGTTCCCACGTGAAGCCTATGCCACCGTGAATCTGCACACCACGATTGCCGACTTCGCGCGCGGCATCCGAAGCAAAGCCCTTGGCCACGGAAACAGCAAGCTTCGCCGACGGATCATTTTCCGCCACGGCCCAGGCCGCGTAATAAACCGCCGACCGCGCACTTTCAGTAAGATTAAACATATCGGCGCATTGATGCTGCACGGCCTGGTAAATGCCAATCGGTTTGCCGAACTGCTGGCGAGTTTTGGCATATTCGACAGTGGTTTCCAACGTCCACTGCATCCCGCCAAGCATTTCCGCGCAGATGGCAACATTGGCAATGTCTGTTGCGGCTTCGAGCGCCTCTTTTGTTTTGGTTGTAAAGGCGAGCGCATTGGCTTCTGCAACAACAGCATTGTCGAACGCAACCGTATACAGCTTGCGCGTGGCATCAATGCCCGGCGTTGCCGTGATCGTCACGCCCGCTGCGCCTTTTTCCACCGGCAGCAAAATCAGGCTGTCACCATCGCGCGCAACTACAATCATCACATCCGCGACTGCCGCATCCGTCACAAAATGCTTTGCGCCGCGCAGTCGGTAGTCTCTGCCGTCTTTTTCCGCGCGCAACTCAACCGCGTCCGGGTTCCAATCGGCGGACTCTTCCAGCAACGCCACAGTCGCTTTCATTTCGCCCACTGAAATCGGTTCCAGGTATTGTTTGCGCTGGCCTTCGTTGCCGGCGCGTTCAATCAAGGCAGCCGCCCACAGCGTCGAAAGAAACGGCCCCGGCAAACAGGCGCGGCCCATTTCTTCGGCCACAGCAATCAAATCCACCAGGCTCAAACCCAGCCCGCCGTATTCTTCGGGAATGGTCAAGCCAGTGAAACCTTGATCGCCCATTGCCTGCCACAGTTCGGCGTCAAACGCGGTTTCGGTCGCCATCAACGCGCGCACGCGCTCCGGTTTACATTCGCGCGCGAAGAAGTCGCGCGCCGATTGTTGAAGAAGTTTTTGTGCTTTTGAAAGGTCAAAATCCATGGGTGTAATTGGAAACTATGATTGATAACTCTTGGGCAAACCGAGCACGCGCTCAGCCACTATGTTGCGTTGAATTTCGCTGGTACCGGCTTCGATGGTGTTGGCGCGAGTGCGCAGAAAATCGTAAACCCACTTGCCGTTGTCGAAGCCTTGCAGTTGGGCGACCGGCCCCAACGTTTCCATAGCGATTTGCTGAAAACGTTGGTTGTATTCGCTCCACTGAATTTTCAGGATCGAACCTTCCGGTCCCGGCACGTGTTGGCTGTTCATCTTGCTCAGCGCACGCGTGTTGGTCAGGCGAAAGATTTCCAACTCCATAAACGCCTGCGCCAGCTTCTGACGAATGACAGGATCTTGCGTCGTGGGTTTGCCGTTGCGCTTCATCTGGCGGGCGTGCGCGATCAATTGATCCAGGTTGCGTTTGAACGCGACGTAAGTCCCCGTGCCCAGATGCGCACGTTCGTTCATCAACGTGGCAATCGCCGTGTGCCAGCCTTTGTTGATTTCGCCCAGCACATTCGCCACGGGCACGCGCACGTTGTCGAAAAAGACTTCGTTGAAACTGGCGTCGCCGTTCATTTGTTTCAGCGGACGCACTTCAACGCCGGGCGCGTGCATATCCACCAGCAACGCGGTGATGCCTTTGTGCTTCGGCACAGTCGGATCCGTGCGCACCAGCAACAAACACCAATCCGCCACGTGCGCCAGCGAAGTCCAGATCTTCTGGCCGTTGACGATGAACTCATCGCCTTCGCGTGTCGCTTTGGTCGCCAGCGAAGCCACGTCCGAACCCGAATTCGGCTCAGAAAATCCCTGACACCAGATTTCTTCGCAAGACAGAATCTTCGGCAAGAAACGTTGTTTCTGCTCCGGCGTGCCGACGGCGATGATCGTCGGGCCGATCAAACTCAAACCGAGCGCGTTGATTAACTGCGGCGCTTCGGCGCGCGCCCACTCTTCGGTCAGGATGGCTTGTTCAATCAATGCCGCGCCGCGTCCGCCATATTCCTTCGGCCACGAAATGCCCGCCCAACCGGCGTCAAAAACTTTTCGTTGCCATTGGCGCAGGTATTCAAAATGCGCGCCTTTTTCCTCTTCGCTCGTGCTGCCTTGAAAAGGCTGCGGCACATTGGCCGCCAGCCAGGCACGCAGTTCGTCGCGAAACTGCTGTTGTTCGGGTGTCAGATTTAAGTCCACAAAAATCCTCCGTTATACGCTTTCTGATTTTGCTTTCCGTTTCGCTTTGCCGGGCGCGGCGTGTTTCCCGAGCCAGGTCGTCAAATCTTTGGTTGAAGTGAAATCCAGCAAGTCCACCGCCAACTGCTCCAGCTTGTCGAGCGGCAATGCTTCAACGCGTTTAACTGCGCGTGCGCTTAGCGAATTTAGCTTTCGCCCAAGCTGCCGCAGCGTCAGAGCAATCGCGGCTTCCCGCTGTCCCTTCTCAATTCCCTTCTCAATTCCCTTCTCAATCCCTTCCTCAATTCCTTTCTTAATTCCCTTCTTAATTCCTATCTGGATTCCTTTTTCTATTCCCAATTCCTCAAAGCTGGTGACGTATTGCATACGTTGTTCCTCCTCGTAGGCATTCAGTTCATCCTTAAACCGAGTTTTCAATTCTTTTGGCAAAGTCAGCACCCAATCAATGAACCGGAACAATTGTCGCACATCTTCCGCGTCATAACCGCGACGGTAGAGTCTTTTCATCAAGCCCATCTTCCAGGCATACCGCCGCTCCGGCGAACGCTTGGTTTCAATCGCTTTCAAAAACGCCATCACCACCACGGCAAATGGATTCGTGCTACGCTACAGCGATTCCCAATCAGCAGCGAAATCGAGCAGCTTGACCGTTTGAAACTTCAAGCTCATCTCGGTTCCCAACAGCTTGTAGCCGAATTCGTTGGGCCGCCAGTTGCGGTTTTCATCGGTCAGGATGGCAAAGCTCGCGACCATTCGCCCAAAACGATCAAACGCTCGATAGCTGTAAATATACATTCGCCGTTCAAATAACTTTTGCCGCTGCCCTTGCACTTCCAAATGCACCAGCACCCAAAGCTCTTTGCCGCTGCGCAAATAAACCTTCGCCAGCTTGTCCGCCAGCCTGCGCCCGATGGCGGCGTCAGCCATGATCTTCTGCAATTCTTTGTCGAGAAACTCCACGCCACGCGACCAGTCAATTTGCGCGTGCGCCTGCGGAAAAAAGAAGGCAATGCACGATTCAAAAAAACGTTCGAGAATCTCTTTCCACGGCGAATCGTAATCCTGTTTTTTTGTCATTGACTGTTTGGCTGTCATCACGCTTTCTCAACCTAT
>CAZRXE010001462.1:0-7301 GCA_964603695.1 uncultured Heliomicrobium sp. | reverse complement strand
CCATTTTCTCGGTCACAAACAGCACGTAACGAATGTCCACTGCCAGCGTGCGATTGAGCGCGCCGTCGAAAGCGTAATCGCCGGCCAGACCTTCAAAGTTGCCGTCGAAGACCAAACCGATGATTTCGCCTTTGCCGTTCATCATCGGCGAACCGGAATTGCCGCCGGTAATGTCCGTCGTGGCCAGGAAGTTGACCGGCACGTCGTTCAATCGTGAATCAACATAGCTGCCGAAGTCTTTTTTCTTGGCCAGGTCTTTCAGCGCCGCCGGAACATTGAAGGGTTCTTCGCCGGTGTCTTTTTCCAGCACGCCGCTCAAGGAAGTCTGCCAATCGTAGCTGACGGCGTCGCGCGGTTTGTAGCCTTTGACTTCGCCGTAAGTGAACCGCAGCGTGAAATTGGCGTCGGGGTAATAAGGTGACTTTCTCATTTCCAGCATTGCCGCGATGTACTTCGGGCGCAGCCGGACGACTTCGCTGTTGAATCTGGCCTGACGTTTGGCGAAGGGCGCGCTTTCATCCGCCGCCGCCGCGATCAACTTCAACAACGGATCATCAGTCGCGCGAAGCTCCAATGCCGAAAGACTGAGAAGCTTCTTCACTTCGTCGAAGGATTTGAATTTGGAGTTGGCGACGGCCTTTTCGGCGAATTCGCGTTCGGCCTGACGGCGCGCTTCGCCGGATTTGCCGCCGAAGAGATTTTCGGCGTAAGCGAATTTCTGGTTGTTGGGCAGGTCGGCCAAACCGGTCAGTGCGGTGGCCAGCAGCTTTGCTTCGGATTCAGCTTCGCGCTCTTTCCAACCCTCGCCCAGTTGATTGGTGATTTGCGGCAGCGCGGCGTCGCTCAATTGCGGATTGCGTTCATTGGCGGGCTTTTCTTTGTCCAGAGCGCGGGCGTAAGCGAACTGCAACGCGCCGGCCAAATCGCCGGAGCCGAACAGTTCGCCGATGGCGTTTTGCTTGGAATTGAAGGATTTCAGGTCGTTGTACAAGGCTTCGATTTGCGGCAACACGTCGCCGTGTTTGGCTTTGGCCGCCGGGTTGGCATCGAGCCATTTTTTCAAAGCTTCCTCTTCGGCGCGGCGGCGCTCGACCAGATTGATTTTCTTCAAACCGATGACCGCGCCTTCGTATGCTTTCATCGAATTGTTAAGGCCGAAGATTTGATCCGCCAGTTTTATCTTCAACGCCGGATTGGCTTCGCCGGCTTTGGTCAATGCCTCAATCTGTTTTTTGAATGTGGCGATCTGATCGGGCAACTGGATGTTCTGGCGAAATTCAATCGAGTAGGACTCTCGATAACGGAAGGTCGAACCGGGATGTCCCATGACCATCGTGAAATCGCCTTCCTTGATGCCGGCGGCGTTGATCGGCAAAAACTTTTTGGGTTTGAAAGGCACGTTGTCCTTGCTGAAGCCGGCGGGTTTGCCGTCCGCGCCGACATAAGCACGCAGGAAGGTGAAATCGCCTGCGTGACGCGGCCACTCGAAATTGTCCGGGTCGCCGCCGAAAAAGCCTATGGATTTGGGCGGGCCGTACACCAGCCGGATGTCGCGCAAGGTCAGATAGGTGTAGAGAAAATATTGGTAGCCGCTGGTGGCTTCGACGACTTGCGTGCGAATGCCTTCTTTTTCGCGACCGTTGAGCGCCGCTTTGGCGATTTCGTCGCGCTTGACGGCCATTGCCCTGTCGCGTTCGGCGGGTGACATTTCTGGTTTGGCGGCGGCATTGACTTCGGCAGTCACGTCCTTGAAATCTTGCAGGATCGAAATGGTGTAGCCTTGCGCGGGAATTTCCTCCGTGCGCGATTTGGCCAGAAAACCGTTGTTGATGTAATCCTTTTCGGTCGAACTGGCGCGCGTGATGGCGGCGAAGGCGACGTGGTGATTGGTCAGAATCAAACCTTCGGGCGAAACGAAAGAGCCTGTGCCGCCGATGCTGATTTGAACGATGGCGTCTTTCAGACTGGCCTTGGTTGTGCTGTAAACGTCTTCCGGTTTCAATTCAAAACCACGCTTTTTCATTTGCGCCAGCGGCAGCTTGTCCAGCGCGTCCGGCAGCCACATGCCTTCGTCGGCCAGCGAAGCGAACGGCGACACCAGCAGTGCGACGATCAAAATTGAAGTCGTCAATGTTTTGCGAATCATCAAATTCTCCTTTTCAGTTGTCTTTGGACAGGATTCACAGGAAATCTCTGGAATGGGGAGTCATGAGACTTTCTGTCAATCCTGCCTTTTTCAGCGATTGCGCAGAAATTCCGCGCGGTTCAGTTTTAACAGCCTGCAGGCGGCTTCGTAAACAGCCTCTTCCGGAATTAAACCAGGGTGTGAAGCTCGAACGTGTTCGTTGCGGTTTCCCAACACGTCCATTGAGGAAACTTTTCCAAAAGACGGGTTGAATGCGGAAATTACGACAACGGGCGCTCCAACGGCGGCGGCAATGTGTGCCGGGCCGCTGTGGTTGGCAATCAGTAAACTCAGGCGGGCGAAGGCCGAAACCAGTTCGGGAATTTTCGGCGATTGAATGGCGATGGCGCGTTTGGCGGCGTGCTTTTCCGCCAATTGAGAGACGATCCGTTTGGCCAAGCCTTTTTCTTGCGGCCCGGCGAAAACCAGCAAGCGCGCATTGAAGTTGTGAATCATTCGCGCGCCAATGGAAACAAACCGTTCCAGGGGCCAGCGGTTCCGCATCAGCCCCGCGCCCGGATGAATTCCAATCAAGAGTTCGCCGAATTCGACTTTGTGTTTGCGGAGCAGCTTGTCAATTTGCTCGTCGGAGTGACGGTCCGTCGCCAGACGCGGTTCGGCTTCGATGGGACGCACGCCCAACGGTTCCAGCTTTTTCAAATACTCCTGCGCGATGTGCAGCGGAACCGATGGCTTCGTCGTGGTGATGGCTTGCGTCACTTTCTCGATCACCTCGCCCAAGCTCTGATTCCGTCCGCGCCGTGCGTTCAGTCGCCGTTGCGGATGCGCGAAATTCAGCACGGCGGCGGCTTCCGCGTTGGTTTTGAATTCAATGGCCAGATCGTAATGAGCGTGCCGCAATTCGCCGATGGTTTTCGTGCTGCGGAAAAAGGTTTTGGGATTCAACAATTCGGCGTGGCGGAATCTGCCGACGGGCAGGACTTGATCGGCGCATCCGGCCAGACGAATCAACTCCGCCGCTGCCGTGCTCGAAGCGATGGTGATTCCGGCTTCGGGCAAATGCGCCCGCAACGAACGCAACGCAGGCAAAGCGAGAACCGTTTGCCCCAGACCGGCGACGTGTATGACCAAAATATGTTGTTGCCCGGAAAGGCTTGTCATCAAGGTTGCGACAGTAAGCTGCGTCCGGTCATCTCAATCGGTTTTTCAATGCCGAGCCAGTCCAGCACCGTTGGCGCGATGTCTTCGAGCGCGCCGCCTTCGCGCAAACGGCCTTTGAAGTGCGGGTCGCACAGGATGAACGGCACTGGATTGTTGGTGTGTGCGGTGTGCGGCGCGCCGGTTTCGGGATCAATCATTTGTTCGCAGTTGCCGTGATCGGCGGTAATGATGGCCGCACCTTTCAGGCGTTTGAGCGTACCGACGACCCAACCCAGGCAGGTGTCCACGGCTTCGACGGCTTCGATGGCGGCGGGAAGATTGCCGGTGTGGCCGACCATATCGCAATTGGCGAAGTTGATGATGTAAACATCTGCGGCGGCATCATCCAGCGCGCGGCAGATTTTGTTCGTCATCGGGAAGGCGCTCATTTCCGGCTTCAAATCGTAGGTCGCCACGTTCGGCGAAGGCACCAGCAGGCGGCTTTCGCCGGGATATTCCTGTTCGATGCCGCCGTTGAAAAAGTACGTCACGTGTGGGTACTTCTCGCTTTCGGCGATGCGCAGATTGGTGATGTTGTTGGCGGCGAAGACTTCGGCCAGCGTGTGTTTCAGGGCGACGGGCGGAAAGACTATCGAGGAATTGATGGCGCGGTCATATTGCGTGAAGGTCGCGAAGTGCAAATCCTGTATGCGTTCGCGCTCGAAATAATCGAAGTTCAATCCGGTGAACGCCCGCGTCAATTGCCGGGCGCGGTCGGCGCGGAAGTTGAAAAAGATGCAGGAATCGCCGCTTTGAATGGTCGCCACGGGTGAGCCGTCTTCGTTGACCATCACCGCCGGTTCGATGAATTCGTCGGTCACGCCGTTTTCATACGAGGCTTCGATGGCAGCAATCGGATTGGATGCGCGTATGCCATCGCCTTTGGTCATTGCGTTGTAACAACGTTCGACGCGATCCCAGCGGCTGTTGCGATCCATTGCATAGTAACGTCCTGAAACGGTCGCGATTCTTCCCAAACCCAACTCGATCATTTTCAGAATCAAGGCCGCCACGTAGCCTTTGCCATCGTTTGGCGCGGTGTCGCGTCCGTCGGTGATGACGTGAACGAAGACGCGTTCGACGCCGCGCCTCGCCGCCAATTCCAACAGCGCGTCCAAATGCGTGTTCATTGAATGCACGCCGCCGGCGGAAACCAGACCGATCAAATGTAGCGCCGAGCGTTTGCCGGCTTCCACTGCTGCCGCCAGCGCGGGATTTTCAAAAAATTTGCCGCCGGCGATGGCGTCGTCAATGCGCGAAACGTCCAGCGGGACGACTCGCCCTGCGCCGATGTTCATGTGACCGACTTCGGAATTGCCAAACTGTTTGCGCGGCAAGCCGGCGCGTTCGCCGGAAGCTTCCAGCAAGGTGTGACGATACTTTTCGATGTATTGATCCAGGAAAGGAGTGTTGGCCAGTCTGATGGCGTTGCCTTCGCTCTTTTCAGACTCTTCCGTATGCCCAAAACCGTCCAAAATGATTAGTGCCAGCGGGCGTTTGCGGGGATCGGAATTCATTGCCATAGCCGCATCATAACGAAAAGGACAGTCGGCGGCAAAAGTCGTTCAGGCAGTGATTTCCATAAATCATGACCGCCCAAGTTTGCTTTTTGGTCAGACTTTCTTCACACTTCGGGTAATTTCCGCGATGAAACCATCGCGGATCACTTCCAACCCTCTCCCCACATTCCAAGCAGGCTGGCAAGGCCAAAAAGGATTGATTGGTTTTTAGGACGTGTAATTTTTGACGGAACGGATGGCTTGCTGTCCGTGCTATGGAGGATTCATGAACGCTGGTTTAGAAGAGCAATTGGAAAACCTGATTGACGAGGCCGAACGGTTGGGCGCGCCCGCTGTGCATACGGTGCTGAATTTGTTGCTGGCCGCGCATCGCAACGGGACTCATCACAAATTTGCCAAACATTGCTGCGGGTTTTCTTCAGTCGGTACGGTGACGATGGCGGCGCAAGTCGGTCACGGCGCGTCGCGGCAATTGTTGGCGGAGTTCGGCGAAACGGGAGATGAGTTTTGGGGAAGAGATGTGAGCAACTCTTCCCACTGAACTCAAGTTCGTTCCACGGTTTTCAATAAACCTGTAACAATCCGCCCTCGACATAAGTTGTGAATTGGCGTGGCGCGTTCGATTCATTGCCCAGGGTTTTGAATCGAACGGCGGCGCTCAGGCGATACGCGCCTTGCGCAAGCTTCGCTCCTTCGACCGCACAGGCCAGGTTTTCCGCCGCCGCCAGTGAACCTTCGGATTCGCCTATGACCTGATGCTGCAAGGCTTCGGACGCCTGATTCAGATTTTTTGCGTAAACCGTCACGTTGTAAGCAAGCGCGCCGACGGCAGGCTTGATTTCCGTTGCGTCCAGCGACACGTGAACACTGTACGGTTGACTGCTCGGGGTCAGGCCGGAAGCAATGCCGGAGTCTGAAGTGAAGACTTCGAGCTTTTTGGAAAGCTGTTTGCTGGACGCGACAGGCAAGCTTTCCGCGCTTGGGGCGGCAGGTTGCGCGGCAAACGCGGCGGTGTTCACACCCGCTTTGGCAAACAACTGATTCAGCCGTTTTTCAACGGAAATTTCCGGCGCGGCGGCAGGTTCCTTTACTTCGTGTTTGGTTGGAAGCGCGATTTTGCCGCGTTGCGCGAAAAAGCTCAGCAATCGCGTTTCATCCCAACCCGCCCAATTTTCCTCCGCGTCTTTGTCTTCGCTTTCCACGTGCATCACCCGCGTCTGCGTCACGGTGCGATCCGCGTTTAATTTCAATTCCAACGCGAAAGAGGTTCGCGCCTCGGCTGGTTTGAGTTGTGCGGGCGGCACGACGGGTTCGCGCTCTTCCTTGTTTGAAGCCGCGAGTTTTTCGGCCTGACCGATCCAGTCTTCGCGCAAAATCCGTTCGGCGGTGATTTCCGCTTCCTCTCCGATGGCGGCGGCGATTTCGTGCGCGGACATCGCCGCCAATTGGGCGAAGGTCAAAATGCCTGCGGCGTGCAATCTGGCTTTGGAGGTTTTGGGCAGACCGTTGATGATGCGGAAATCGTCTGCTTTGCGCTGTGCGCCGGGCGCGCGAGAAGTTTTGTTCGACATGATTTTTCTCCTGCTGGCTGTTTCCGGTTTCGTATAAAACTCAGCCCCGCTGTCGCGTCAATGCGGCAGCGGGGCTGGGCTTTTTTTTAGGCTCAAGCACAATCATCGTTTTGGCCTGACGGCCTTACGCGATTAAGGCTCAGCGACGAACTGCACAATCGTGCCTTCTTCGTACCCGGCGATACCGGTCGGATTCGGGTTCGTGTGGGTCAGTGTCACCACCAGCTTGTACGCGCCCGCAGCCATGTTCGGAAACGAATTGGCGGGCGGAACCGGAATGTTGGCGACTTTGTTCAGGCCGCCAGTGGCCGGAACCGAAACGGTCGGGCCGACCTGACCTTCAAAACCGCCGCCCATGGATTCCAGGAACGCGCGAACTTGCCAGTTGCCGCCGATGGCCGGAGCCAGGAAGCCGCTGGTGTTCCAAGCCACGCGCACCGTCCAGGAATCGCGCACGTCAATGATCAATTGCGAATCCGGGCCCGGGCGGGCGAGCTGTTCTTCCGCGCCCAGAAGGTAACGGTGCAGGACGGCGCGGTGATGCTGGCCGACGCGGATGTGATCGAGATGTACGCCAGGACCGGCGGCATGGGCGCGCTGGGGCAGCTCGTGATCGAGTCGAAGACGCCGACCCGGACGGTCGAGCTCGATGTGCTGACCGAATCGAACCGAGCCCTGTACTGGACCCGCGACGAGCGCCACGACTTCGTGCTCGACCTCAGCTTCGGCCGGCCTGGCCTGGACGCGCTGGCGCGCGTGCTCGAGGCCTGGGTGGCGCGATTCCTGGCGATCAAGGTCAGCATCCAGCCGGTGGCGCGGATCAGCGACGAGCGCTGGGTCTGGCATGTCGGGCTCGACGCCGAG
>CAZRXE010001461.1:0-5174 GCA_964603695.1 uncultured Heliomicrobium sp. | reverse complement strand
CGTCGTCGCTGCGGCGACTGCGCCAGCCGGAAGCATCTCGAAACTGTGATCCACTTGACCGTTCTTTTTGGTGGCGGTTTCGGCATTCGGCAGCACCGGGCGCACAAGTTCGACTTTGGCTTTGTCCGGCGCAACCGTCACGCGCAAATGGCCTGGGCTGCCCAGTAACACGCCGCTCACATAACCGTATTCTTCCGCGCTGGCTGGAACGTTGAAACGCGGAAAGCCCGGCTGCGGCACTTCCAGGTAAACGATGCCGTCCAGGTCTTGTTTGACGTACAGATGATCGTGGCCGTGAAAGACTGCGGAAACTTTGTTGGCCACCAGCAATTGATGGATCGGCATCGGCCAGCCGGGACGTTTGGCGGCAAATTCGTTCACGTCATTCAAATTGAATCCGCCCCATTCAAAATACTTCGCCGCCTCGACTCCGCCGCGTTGCGAATTGTCTTTGCCGCCGACCAGGTGATGCAGGAAGACGAATTTGTATTTGGCCTGACTCGTTTCAAGCTGTTGTTTCAACCATTGATATTGCGCGTCGCCCAATGTCCACGCCCATCCGTCCGACTGTCCCGTGCGGTTGGTTTTCCAAAACGGATCGAGCACCAAAAACAACGCATCGCCCCATTGCCAGCCGAAATAATTTTCCGGCAAACCGGCAATCGGATCGGGCGTCGAATTGCCGGTGTAAAACCCATCGGGCACGGGATTGGGGAACAGCGATTTGCGCATCGCGTTCGACCAGATGGTCATGTTGTCGGCGGTGTTGTTCAAAAAGCGGCCTTGCTCGCCGTCGTGATTGCCCAGCGTCAACAGCAACGGCGCGTTGGTGCAAAGCAAGCCAAGATAATACCGCTGCGCCAGATAATGTTTGGCCGCGTCCTTGTAAGTGTTATTGCCGTATTTGTCGGTCATGAAGGTATCGCCCAAATCCACCATGAAATCGGGCTGGTCGGCGCGCATATTGGCCAGCGCCTGCGCGTAAATCGCCGGGTCTGTGTTTTCGTCCAAGTGCGAATCGGCCTGCATTGTGAACACAAACGACGAACCCGCCGGACGTTTGGTGATGAAACTGAATTCCTGGCTGGCGGTGTAGCTGGTCGTTCCCGCATCTCGAATTTGCAGCCGGTAATAATGCCGCGTGTTTGCCGCCAAACTATTGAGCAGGATTGTGTCGGCGCGGTCTTTGGTGAATTGCTTGACCGTGGTTTTGTTGGGATAGCTGCCGCTGGTTGTGCCGTATTCGATGAAGGCTTCGGCGTCTTTGTAAGCCAGCAAACTGGCCGTCACGGACTTGTCCGTCGGTCGCGCCAAAATCAAATCCCAGGGATGCGCGGGCACATCGGTTTTCGGCGTGAAGGCTTGTTGAAAGGCCGCCGTCAATAAAAGCGTCGCCAACGCCAGCGAACGTTTGAATTTTTGCATGTCGTTTCTCCTCGAAAATTGGGTACGCACGCGCCCTCGCGTGCCTGGTCTGGACAGTCGGCGCACGCGGTGGCGCGTGCGTACCCAGACA
This sequence comes from uncultured Heliomicrobium sp., assembly GCA_964603695.1. Taxonomy (GTDB): domain Bacteria; phylum Acidobacteriota; class Blastocatellia; order RBC074; family RBC074; genus RBC074. Next base: position 3,658 of record CAZRXE010001461.1, on the reverse strand, counting down.
GGTTCAGCGAATGTTCACCGTTACCGGCGTGGCCGAACGCCCCGCCACACTGAAAATCAAAGCCACGTTGCCTCGTCCGGCCAGCGTGCGTGGCAGTTTCACATTGAGTTGATCCAGTCCCAGAAAATCGCCTTGCGCTCCGGCGTATATCGTTTCCACTGCTTCGCCGCCGACGCGCACGCCGACATCCGCAAGCTGAGCGCGATTGCGAACGCCCGTGGCAAACAGCGCCAGATACAGTTGATCGGTCGCCGCTCCCAGATCAAGCGGCACTGGAACGCAGCCGGTGTTGGTGCAACGCGCGACTGCTTCGATGGATTGCGAACCGTCCGCGCGAACTCGTACGGCGACTGCGGCGGGAACTCCCAAACCGCTGCCGTTGGCGGTGAACATCGCGGGCGCGACGGTTTCAATTTGATATGTCGCCGAGCCGACCGGATTGCCCGCGTAAAGCGCCGTCACCGTCGCCGGGCCATTGGCCAATCCGGCGGGCAACATGAAATTGATTTGGTCTGTTGAAGCGAACAACACGCGCCCGGCGCGTTCAACGCCCGCGCTGTCTTTGACCGTGATGGTGGTTGCGCCCGCCGCGCCTGCCAATCCGCTGCCGAAGGCCGACACCAACGATTCCGCCGCGCCGCCGACGTTGGCGAAATTGCCCGCCGAAACCAGCGCCAAGCTGTTTGGATTTGCGGGCTGACCGACAGTGAAGGTGTACGCGACAGTTTTGTTAGTGCCTTTGTCGCGCGGCAATTTGACGGTGACGTATTCGGTTTTGACTCCATTGGGCGAAACCGTCACGCGGACGTGGCCGGAGTTCGGCAGCACGTGACTGGCCGGATACGCATCGAAATTTCCATCGTCCACATTGCCGGGGAAATAGTCCGCCGCGTTTGGGTCAGGCCCCGCGCCGGGTTGCGGCACGGAAACATAAGTCACGCCGTTGTAAAACCCGCGCGCAAACAAATGGTCGTGCCCCTGGAAATAAATCGTCACGCCGTTTTCGGCCATCAAATCGTGAAAAGGTTTGTCCCAGGTCGGGCGGTTTTGCGGGAAGGTGTAATTGCCGTTGCGTTCGCGCCCGCCCCATTCATATTGCGACGCGACTTCCACGCCGCCGCGCGATTGGCCGTGCAGGTGATGTTCAAAGACGAATTTGTATTTTGCGCGGCTCTTCCGCAGTGTGTCGCGGAACCAGGCGAACTGTTTGTCGCCATGAACCGTGCTCCAATTTTGCCCGCCGCGCTCCGGCATTTCCCAGTAAGGATCAAGCGCGACAAACAGCGCGTCGCCCCATTCCCAGGCGTAATAACTTTCGCGCAAACCGCCATCTACGCCGGGATACACGGTTTGATCGCCCGAATAAAAACTGTCCGGGCGCGGATTCGGAAACAGCGACAGCCGAGCATTGGTTGACCACAAAGGCAGGTTCGGGTTCTCGCCCGATTCAGGCTTTGTGTAATAGAGGTATTCCGAATCGTGATTGCCGTTGACCAGAAACAGCGGCGCGGAATGCGTCAGGATGTTGAAGTAAGGCCGATGCGCGATTTGCCGAGCGACCACTTGTTGATAGGTCAACGAAGCTGAGTTGTTCGTGATCGTATCGGTGCGGAACGTGTCGCCCAGATCAATATGAAAATCCGGGTTGTCTTCCAGCGCGTTTTTCAACGCCAAGGCATAGCGCGCCGGATCGCAATGTTGCGTGGTGAACAAATGCGAGTCGGCAATCAGCGTGAAGCTAAACGTACTGCCCGGCGCGCGTTGCGTATGAAACGAATGCTCGGCGCTTGCGCCAAACGCACTCTGCCCGGCGGCGCGATACCAAACGCGATAAAAATACCGCCGATTTGGTTCCAATCCGCTGATGACGTCTTCATAAGGCGCATTGGCGCGAATGTCTTGTTTCGGCGCGGTTTGTTTGGTCAGTGCGCCGGAGCTTTCGCCGTATTCCAGATAAACGGAATCCTGATTGGCCGTGAACAAGACGTTGACGGTGATCGAACGATCGGTTGGACGGCCTAAAACAATGTTGCCGCCGAAGCTTTCCGAAGTCTGCGCCGAAACCGTTTTGTATTGCACTAAGACGTAGCCGAAACAGCCCACAACGAATGCAACGAGCGTCAAAAAAGCGAATGTTTTTTTGGTCATAGAAATAATTTTTTCCTGTTTCACCTTCGCCGCCGTGCGCACAGCGCACCTTTCCCCATCGCCCGGAGTTCGTCCGGCGATTAAGCAAGATTGATGGAAGATGGTTCGTGGATTACGAGCGGGCAGCCGGTTCAAAAGTGCTGCTCACGTTGGATAGGGACATGAAGTGGCTGAATTATTCCCTAAAAAATGGCGATATGTCGGCGTGGATTTTTGCGGTGTGGCGCTTATTCAGCGAAACCGATAGGAAAACAGTTCCGTGTCTTTCATCACAAACCGCAAACGTACCGTTTGTCCGGCCAATGCGCTGACATCTTCATCGGCTCGCCACGTGACGGCGCGTTCGATTTCATTGCCGATCTGCTCGACGGCATCGGTCAGCGCAAATCCCGGCAAAGGGCGTCCGGCTGCATCCTGAATTTCTACGCGAAGGCCGCCCGCTGCTGACGTGGCGAAATTGAGCAACAGCTTTTTCCCGGTGAATTTCAGTGGCTTTGTTACCAACTCTCCGCCAGCGTAAGGTGCGCGCACAGCGACCAGTCCATCGGTTCGCAGCACGTACCGTTGCAAATGATGCGTCGGCTGGCCGTAGTTTTTCTGCACATAAAACGACATTTCATTCGACCCGGTGGGCACGATGTTCAGCGCCGGATAATTCGTCCGCGAAGTCCAGTTTTCCCAACCGATTTCCGGTTTGATCAGAGCTTCCAGAAAACTTCGGTCATAGCGCGTGCCGCCCCGGCTGCTCAGCAACACGCTGTCGGAAATGTCCTTGAAATAGCCTGGATCAACATTGACGGCGCGGGCTTGGGCTTCGCTCAGCACTTGCCGACCGGGCATAAAGCGCGCCGCGATGCCCAGATAAATATGCGGCGCGCGAAAGTAAGGATGCGTTTGATTTGTATACAAATGCTCTGGCGGCGCATCGCCAAAACTCATCTCGATGGGGTCGCTCCAATGCAAAAAGTCTTTTGACGTAGTGCGCGCCACCCAGCGCACGCCTTTCCCGGCGATGTTTTTGAAAACGCGCAGGTAACAAACATATTGCCCTTCGCTCTCTGACCAGAACGCGAGATTCTGCGAATCAAAAGCGCCCTTCGTCATCACCGGTTGTCCGCTGAATTTGCGCCAGTGAATCCCATCCGCCGACACAAAGGCGAACAAACCGCTGCGGCTGGTTCCGGCCAAAGCCTTGAATCGTTCCGCCGCTGCCACGCCGGGGCGCGCGTCGAGCAGCGGGCTGAAGTTATGCGACAGCGGCGCGCTGCCAGCCAGAATCACGTTGTTCTGTCGCGTGCCCATTACTTCAAACAATCCCAGCGCAGGTTTCGTCCAATTGATGCCGTCGCGCGATTCGGCATAACAGGTCGTTTCGCTCTCGCTGCCGTCCGCTTTGGCCAGCGGCAAGCCGCGATAGTACAAACGATAAACCGCGCCATCTTTGATGACGGTGCAATACGCGGCGAACGCGCCTTCCCAAGGCTTCTCAAAGGTCAGCACATTTTCAGTG
>CAZRXE010001460.1:0-1755 GCA_964603695.1 uncultured Heliomicrobium sp. | reverse complement strand
CCACGCCGACTGGTGTGGCCAGCGCGCCGCATTTCAAGGTGTCAGCTTCCTGCTGAAAGTATTTTGGCCGCGCGAAAATCGGAGAATTGTCTTTGTTTCGCCGGCCTGTGTTTTCGACAAAGGCGACGCGACCGTCTTCGTCGCCGACGATCAAATCGAAATCGCCGTCCTTGTCCCAGTCGAAGGCCACTGGAACAATCATCTGCAAATCCATCACGAGCGGCGCGCCGGCAGCGTCTTTCAACCGGCGGCCCGCCGCGTAACTTGGCGCGGTGCGCGAGCCTGTGTTTTCAAAGTAGGTGAAACCGTCCAGAAATTCGCCACAGAGCAAATCAAGATCGCCATCACCGTCGAAGTCTTCAAAGTTCGGCGAAGGGCAGCCGAAAACATCTATCGGTTGGCCGGCGGCTTCCAGCTTCACCGGCGGCGCGTAACTCGGCGCGGCGTTCGTGCCGGTGTTGCGATGCAGCAACACGAAACCGTGCAACGGGCCGTTTTGCCATTCGCCGCGTTCGTTCCAGGCGTCGTCCCAACCGTAAAAGCTCCAGTCCTCGATGCCTGTGATGAGGTCTAGCGCGCCATCGCCGTCATAATCCACGTAGCGCCATTGATTGTGGCGAACTTTCGGGCCTTTGGTCTGCCCTTTGATCTGTATGCCTTCGGGTTTGTAAAAGTTCGCGTCCACGGGCAAAGGCAGCGGCTTCAGCAAACCGACTTTTTCAAACTCGGCGTATTCCTGCCCTGGCGTCAGCACACGCAATTTGCCGCCGGCGTAACTCGGCATCACGTAATGCCGCGTGGCGCTCAAACGGCGCGCGGGTTTGAAGACAGGCAGTTTGTGTTTGGCAGTATCGCCCGCAGCGTTTTCAAACAGCCAGACGCCGTTCGATGGTTTGTCAGGGCAGGAAACGATCAAATCGAAATCGCCGTCGCCGTCCGCATCACACGGAACAGGCCACGCCCACAAACCTACGCCTAGATCAACCGTCAACCCAGGATGGTTGTACTTCAATTGCTGAAGCTCTTCCGTTTGCGGCGTGACAGGCGTTGCCGCAGGCAGCAGCAGCGTCAGGCCGATGATTGTGAGCAATGCCGTTTTCATTATTTCTTCTGAGTGCGAAACCGCGTAGCCGCGCGTTCGACATCAGCCAGCAGCCGCACGGTGTTTCCGCCGAGAATGTTACGAATGTCTTTTTCGCTGTAGCCCTTGCGCAGCAGGGCTTCGGTGATCTTCGGCAATTGCGCGCAGTCTTTCATGCCTTCGGGCATCGAACCGCCGTCGAAATCCGAACCCAAACCGACGTGATCCGCGCCGACCAGTTTCACGGCGTGGTCAATGTGTTCGACGATTTTTTCCCAACTGACAGTGGGCTGCGGGCCGAATTGCGCGGAGAGTTCTTCGCGAATCTTGGTCATTATGGCGGCGCGATCTTGCCCGCCACCTTGGCCGCCTTGGCCTCCGCCTCCGCCGCCGAATGAAACTCCATATTTCTCCATCAACGCGGTGCGCGCGGCAGTGGTCTTTTGCGAATACTCGAAGAGTTTCTGGTCAATGAAGCTGTCCAGGTAATTGATCTGAATGACGCCGCCTTTGGCCGCGAGCGCCTTGATCATTTCGTCTGTCATATTACGCGAATGGCCGCTAACGGCGCGGCAGGAAGAGTGCGAGGCGATCATAGGCGCTTGGCTGACTTCTAGCGCGTCCCAAAAGGTTTTGTCTGCCACGTGCGAGATGTCCACCATCACGCCGAGTTT
>CAZRXE010001459.1:0-4212 GCA_964603695.1 uncultured Heliomicrobium sp. | reverse complement strand
AGTGGCATCTCGCTCAAACACAGGTGAAACAACCATCTCGAGTTGTTCCTCGAAGTCCGTTAGGTCGTGCGTATCCCAAAACTTTGCCAGTTCTTGAATTGAATCTGTTTGCGGAAGGTTCATCGCTTTCATAACTTTTTCCATTGGCGATAACGCCGTTTTTCCTTGTCCGTCATCGGTCTCGCCGTGACCGGATAGCCGTTTCCGTCTGGAAACTGAATGACAACGCAAAACAAATATCGTCCTGCCGCTGTCTGCCCCAATACATAATAAACCGGATTGACGCCCTCTGCCTTCGCGCGCAGTACCAACGGGTGGTCGAAACAAACCTCTTCAACCTCTTCAGGCACAACGCCGTGGCGTGCAATGTGGTCAATTCGCTCTTCGGGCCAGATCCGTTTATGGATGTTCATTGCTGCCGACACTTACAAATGGTCAATGATGACGTTGGTCATGGCGGTGGTTTTCGCCGTGCCGCCCAGGTCGGGCGTCAAAATCCGGCCTTGTTTGATGACGGCTTTGACGGCGTCGCGGATGCGTTGGGCGGCTTCCAGTTCTTCCAGGTGTTCCAGCAGCATTGCGCCGCACAGAATCAGCGCTACCGGATTGACTTTGTTTTGTCCGGCCAGATCGAGCGCCGCGCCATGAGCGGCTTCAAAAATTCCCACCTCGTCGCCGAAGCTCGCGCCCGGTGCCAGGCCGAAGCTGCCCACCAAGCCCGCGCACAAATCCGAAACGATGTCGCCGTATTGGTTCGGCATCAGCAACACGTCCAGCCCTTCGGGTTTGGTCGCCAGTTGGTACACGCAGGCGTCAATCATCGCGTCGTCGCATTTGATCTTCGGGTAATCCAGTGCCACTTCGCGGGCGGTGCGCAGGAACAAACCGTCGGTCAATTGCAGGACGTTGGCTTTGTGAATGATGCTCAAGCGCCGCCGCCAGCGTTGCACGGCGTAATTGAACGCGAAGCGCGCCGCGCGCGCCGTGGCTTTTCGCGTGGTGATTTTGATGGCTTCGGCGGCGTCCGTGCCGATGCAGTGTTCATAACCGCTGTATAAATCCTCCGTCAGTTCGCGAATGACAATCACGTCCAGTTTCGGCGCGTGCGCCTGCACGCCTTCAAATGCGCGCAAAGGCCGGACGTTGACATAAGCGCCAAGCTCGATGCGCAAGGCCGTGTTGACGTTCGAGTAAATGCGTTGCGTATGGTCTTCATGGGAAACGACGACTTTGTCGCCCATCTTTTCAATGATGACCGGACCTTTGAGCACGACGCCGCTCGTCCGAATTTTTTCGACGGTTTCAGCGGGCAGCGGTGTGCCGAAAGCTTTTTCCGCTTCACGACCGATCAGCGCGAAGTCCCACTGGCATTTGACGCCGGTCGCTTCGATCACGCGAATTGCCGCATCGCAAATTTCCGTTCCCACGCCGTCCCCGCGAATCACCGTGATTTTGTGCATCTGATTTCGTCCGTCAATTCGAGCCGATTTTTTGAGATACGTTGATGAACTTCATTAATGCTTTCGGTGCGCGCGATTATGCCATAACGATTCGGGTCAACAACTCTTCTTCAAAGGAGCGTGGGCGGCTATAATCCGCGCGCTTTTCGGTCGGCGAATTTTCAATAGGTAGCAAAATCTATGTCGGTGCAGGCGGTCACTCAACTTCTGGTGGATTGGCGCAATGGCAATGAAGCGGCGTTCAATCAATTGATGCCCATCGTTTATGACGAATTGCGGCGCATCGCGCGGCGTTATCTGAAACGCGAAGGCAGCGGCCATTCGCTGCAAACGGCGGATTTGGTCAACGAAGCCTATCTCAAGCTCATCAACCAGCAGGACGTGGACTGGCAAAACCGCGCGCACTTTTTCGCCGTGGCGTCCAACATCATGCGCCATTTGCTGGTGGATCACGCCCGTACGCGACAGCGCGCCAAACGCGGCGGCCAGGCCATTCACATCGCTCTCAACGACGAAACCACGGCCAAAGCCGCAACCGGATCGGACAAGAAAATTGACCTGCTGGCGCTGGATCAGGCTTTGAATCGGCTGGCGGAATTCGATGCACGCAAAAGCCGCATTGTCGAATTGCGATATTTCGGCGGCTTGAGTTTCGAGGAAACGGCGCTGGTGCTGGGCGTTTCCGAAATCACCATCAAACGCGACTGGTTAAAAGCCCGCGCGTGGTTGTTTCGCGCGCTGGGTGGAGGACAATCCGATGACTTCCCATCAATGGCGGAAAGTGGATGAATTGCTCGATCAGGCGATGGAACTCTCGCCCGGCGAACGTGCGGCCTTCCTTGACCGCGAATGCAACGGCGATGCAGCGTTGCGCCGCGAAATCGAATCGCTGCTGGCGGCGCACGACGCGGCGAGCGGCTTTTTTGATAACGGGCCGGCTTCGGTCGCCGAAGACCTGATTCAAAATCGTCAGGCCGAAGCCATGGCCGGACGCACCATTGGCCATTACCAACTCACACGCGAAATCGGACGCGGCGGCATGGGCGTGGTTTACGAAGCCTTTCGCGCCGACGATCAATTCCGCCAGAAAGTCGCCATCAAACTCTTGTGGCCGGGGATGAACAGTTCCGAAATCGCCCGCCGCTTCCGCCACGAACGCCAGATCCTGGCCAATCTCGATCACCCGCACATCGCGCGGCTGCTGGACGGCGGCGTGACCGAAGAAGGCTTGCCCTATTTCGCGATGGAATTCATCGAAGGCCGTCCGATTACGGACTATTGCAACGCGCACAAGCTTTCCATTGCCGAGCGCTTGAAGCTGTTTCAGCAAGTCTGTTCCGCCGTGCAGTACGCGCACCAAAACCTGATCATTCACCGCGACCTGAAACCCGGCAACATCCTGGTGACGCCGCCGTCCGAGGGAAATGCCGGCACGGCGAAGCTGCTGGACTTCGGCATTGCCAAACTGCTCGACCCGGCGCGCCACGCCATCACCGCGCAACCGACGACGCACGCGCTGTTGATGACGCCGGAGTACGTCAGTCCCGAACAAATGCGCGGCGAAGCGATCACCACGGCCAGCGACGTTTACAGCCTGGGCATCCTGCTTTACGAACTGTTGACCGCCGGTCATCCCTATCGCATCAAAGACCGCTCGCTGCCGGAACTGGTGCGCGTGGTCTGTGAACAGGAACCTGAAGCGCCGAGCCAACGTGTGGGGCAATTTGGCAAATTGCCCCACGGCCTGCCCGAAACGAAGCCGGAACGATTGCGCGCGCAACTGCGCGGCGACCTGGATCAAATCACGCAAAGCGCCATTCAAAAAGACTCGAACCTGCGTTACCGCAGCGTCGAACAATTGAGTGAAGACCTGCGCCGCCACGTAGAAGGGTTGCCGATCACGGCGCGCAAAGCCTCGCTGGCCTATCGGACGGAAAAATTCATCCGCCGCAATCGCGTTGGCGTCGTGGCGGCGGCGCTGATTTTGTTGACGCTGCTCGGCGGCATCGTCGCCACCGCTCGCCAAGCCCGCGTCGCACAGACGGAACGAGGACGCGCTGAACAGCAAGCTGCCGAAGCCGGTCGCCAAAAAGCCTTTGCCGAAACTGAAGCCGCCGAAGCATTGCGGCAAAAATCTTTGGCGGAAACGAAAAGCAAAGAAGCGGAAGAAAACAGTGCCCGTGCCGAACAGCAGCGACAATTGGCGGATGAACAGCAACGTCTAGCTGAAGACCAGAAGGCGTTAGCTGTAGATCAAGCCGAACGAAATCGGCGATTGCTGTATGCTGCTCAAATGAATTTGGCTGCCCAGGCGTGGGATACCAATAATCTGAAGCGCACAAACGAACTGATAGACCAGTACTGGCCTGAACGTGGCAAAGACGATTTGCGAGGTTTCGAATGGCGTTACCTCTGGCGGTTGGCTAAGCCCCTGGGAAAATCGCTAACACTTAGCTCTTCCTCAACCGCTTGGTCATTAGCGTACTCACCGGACGGGCAAAAACTGGCAGTGGGTTATAACCCCGCCGACTTGAAAATCTGGGATTTACAGACAGGTAGAGAGTTGATGACGTTGTCAGGGCACACCCGTCATGTGCGCGCGGTGGCCTTCTCTCCCGACGGGCAAAAACTTGCCACCGCCGGTGGTGACCGGATGGTGAAGATATGGGATACCTCTACCGGTCGGGAAATCTTCACTCTGGCTCAATTCGAACATTATGCGAATTCCGTCGCCTTTACCCCTGATGGGCGC
>CAZRXE010001458.1:0-3071 GCA_964603695.1 uncultured Heliomicrobium sp. | reverse complement strand
AGCCGGATTTGAAACGCTGGTCGAAGCGGGCTACGCGCCGGAGATGGCTTACTTCGAATGCCTGCACGAAATGAAGCTGATCGTGGATTTGATGTATGAGGGCGGCATTTCGACGATGCGTTATTCGATTTCCAACACCGCAGAATACGGCGACCTGACTCGCGGCAAGCGCGTCATCGGCCCTGAAGTCAAAGAGCGAATGAAGGAAATCCTCGGCGAAATCCAGACCGGACAATTCGCCGATGAATGGATGGCCGAAGCTGAATCCGGCAAACCGAACTTCACGCGGCTGGTCGAATCCGAAAAGAAACACCAGATCGAAGAAGTCGGCGCGCAATTGCGCGGATTGATGCCGTGGCTGGCTTCAAACAAGATCGTGGACAAGGCCAAGAACTAACCTGATGGCGGATTGCGGATTGCGGATTGCGGATTGGCAAGGGCGGAGCCAATTTGCGACCGCAATCCTTATTTAAGCTCGCAATCCGCAATCCGTAATCCGCAATCCACAATGAAAGACAACTGGGTAGAGATTTACGACACGACATTGCGCGACGGTGCGCAGGGCGAAGGCTTGGCGTATTCGGTTGAAGACAAGATCAAGATTGCCCGCGCGCTCGATGAAATCGGTGTCGCCTTTATCGAAGGCGGTTGGCCGGGCGCGAATCCTAAAGACGTGGAGTTTTTCGAGCGCGCCAAGTCCATTCATCTGGACAACGCCGTGTTCGCGGCTTTCGGCAGCACGCGCCGGGCAAATGGAATGGCCGCCGATGACGCTGTCGTGCAAGGGTTGCTGGCCGCGCAAACTCCGGTTGTCACCATTTTCGGCAAGTCCTGGGATTTTCACGTGGACATCGCGCTGAAAACCACACTGGAAGAAAACCTGCGGATGATTGCCGATACGGTCAGCCATCTGAAATCTTGCGGACGGCGTGTGCTTTACGACGCCGAACACTTTTTTGACGGCTTTCGCGCCAACGCCGAATACGCGCTGGACACGCTGGCTGCTGCCGCTCAAGCCGGCGCGGAAACTTTGATTCTTTGCGACACCAACGGCGGCAGATTGCCTGAAGAAATCGCCGACGCCGTTGCTTTGGTGCGCAAACGGATCCCCAAGGTACGCGTAGGCATTCACTGTCACAACGACAGCGAACTGGCCGTCGCCAATTCGCTGGCCGCCGTCGAAGCCGGTGCCACGCACGTGCAAGGCGTGATGAACGGTTACGGCGAGCGTTGCGGCAACGCCAATCTTTGTTCGGTCATTCCCAACCTGGAATTGAAAATGAGCCGCCGCTGTCTGCCCGACGGCAAGTTGAAATTGCTGACGCACACCAGCCGCTACATCAACGAAGTCGCCAATTTGGTTCCGAACGAACGCGCGGCTTATGTCGGTCGCAGCGCCTTCGCGCACAAAGGCGGCATTCACGTTTCCGCCATTTCAAAAGCCAAGGAGACTTACGAACATATCAATCCCGAAGATGTTGGCAACGAAACCCGCGTGCTGGTCAGCGATCAATCCGGCGTCAGCAACATTCGCTTCAAATCCGACGACATAGGCGAAGAGTTCGCGAAAAACCCCGAAGCCGCGCGGCGCTTGCTGGCGCAGTTGAAGACAATGGAGTTTGAAGGCTATTCGTTCGAGGACGCCGAGGCTTCATTCCGCTTGCTGGCGCTGGGCGCGCTGGGCAAGCGCAAACACTTTTTTGAAACCATCGAATATCGCATCTGGCTGGGTTCGCTGAACGAACCCGAAGCCATCGTCCGGCTGAAAGTTGGCGACCACGAAGAACACACCGCCAGTTTGGGCGACGGCCCGGTTCACGCGTTGGATCAAGCCTTGAGAAAAGCCCTGCGCGGGCATTACCCCCAAATTGACGATTTCCATTTGATAGATTTCAAAGTCCGCATTCTGGACGGCGAACACGCCACAGCGGCCAAAACGCGCGTCCACGTTGAAACCAGCGACGGCGAACTTTCCTGGAACACGGTCGGCGTGGCCGGAAACATCATTGCCGCTTCGTGGGCGGCGCTGGTTGAAAGCATCGAATACGGCTTGCAGATTCGCGCGTGACGGGCACGGTTTGTTGCTAAACATCGAAGCGCGAATACAATTCCGGCGGAGGTTTTTATGGCTACCGACAACCTGGCTTACAAATGGAACGAGGAAGTTTATCCAGAAGCGCCGCACGTCCGCCGCGCCTACATTCCGCCGGAAGCGATGAATTACGAAACGATGTCGGAATTCGGCAAAGAGCTTTACTTGCTCAGTCAGGAAATTGCCGAAAGCGGCGAAGGGTTACTGACGGAGGAGGAACTGGAGCGCGAACTCAGGCGCAGGCGCGGCGGTTATTTGAGTGAAGGCGATGAGTAAGCAAATCACGATAGTTGATTCTTCCGTTCTGATTAACGCCGCCGTCGGGCCTGACCCGTCGCGCCGAATGCGAGCCATTTCCACTCTTGCCGACCCTCAACGGGAATTCGCCGCCACGCGCTTCCTACAATTGGAAGTGCTGCCGATTGCGACGAAGTATCGTAGACAGAAAGAACTCAGACTTTACCAGCGATTTTTCAATCAAGTTGTAATCTGGTTGGACGAAGAACCGCTGATTCAACCCGCGCTCGTTCTCGCTTGCCGGCACGGTTTAGGCGGCATGGATGCGTTGCACCTGGCTGCTGCCATTCACTTGAACGCTGAATTCATCTCTGCCGAAAAACCAACCAAGCCGCTCTACCACGCTTATCAAAACAGCCTCTCCATCTACTGACATGAAAACCCTGCTTCGCAAACTCCACTTCATCACCGGGTTGATTTTGTTGGTCATCTTTCCGTTGACGGGCGCGTATTTGCGCGCGCGGGTTCCGCATCTCGCGGCGGATACTGATCGTTGGCGGTTTTCGATGCGCGGCAATCATATTTACATTTTGTTGTTCGGGCTGCTGCATTTGCTGATGGGCGTGTATTTCCGGTTGGGAAACGTTGTCTGGGTCAAACGACTGCAAACCGTCGCGTCGGCCTTGTTGATTCAAGCGTCGGTGATGGTGGTGACGGCGTTTTTCTTTGAACCCAAAGTGGG
>CAZRXE010001457.1:0-1739 GCA_964603695.1 uncultured Heliomicrobium sp. | reverse complement strand
CGAAGAGAAATTGACCTGCGGCTGTTCACGCAAATGGATCGGGGTGGTTTTGTGGAGCCGGGAAAGGTCTCCGCCAATTTCGTTTTCAACAGCCGGGCGCTTACCAGGATTTGATGGGGCAAAGTTCTTTGGCGATTCACTGGCCAACTGCTGAGTCGCTCAAGACGGCGGGGAATCTATCTCAACTCTTTGAGCCTGACAAGATTTTTGAAGTATTTTTACCTGAATCTGACGCAGAGAAAGCTTTCGCCTCTATCCATTCACGCGGTGTAGCGCACCGTGTCAGTCGCGCGCTCGAATAACAAGCGCGGGCGTTTTCGATCTCCGGTTCTGATTCCGATGTTTGAAAATGAAGAGAGGCTGATTTCGTGGCGAGGGACAAGGAAGCCTCGTTTCTATTTGTCGTCCTGGCGGGGGATTGGCTTCAAAGATGATAGGGCCGCGCTTTCCCGACCAGTCGCTCTCGCTCCTGAAATGCTGGAAATCTGAATTTGACTTCCAGGCAAGCTATCCGCAAAATCCCGGCGCTCAATCAAACGAACGTTGCTCACCCCCAGTTACCGGTCGAAGTCTTCTTCCTTGCCATATTGATTCTCAAATTCGTGCAGCCTCTTTCCCCCATTGCTGCCCATCTTCCACCTCAGGAGTATTTTTATGCGACGATCCCTTATTGTTTTTCTGCGTCTGTCGGCTTTTTCGCGCCGCAAACTGAAAGCGGCGTTGCTTGCGATGTTCGCCATCGGATTATTCATCGCTGCCGTCAATCTCAACTGGCCTAATGCGCTCAATGGGTCTCTGTCCCACACATTGCCGGTTCAGGCAATGGAGGCGTTGCCAACGATTTTGTTCGTTACGCAACCACCGTTTGGCGGTGATTTTGCCAGCGTCAATGCTGTCTTCGGCAATCACAATCCTTACGTAGGCAGCACGCCGCGCGGCGGCGACCTGTATATTCGCTATGGCGATGGCAGTCTCCGCAATCTGACTGCTGAAGCCGGATACGGCACTAAAGCCGGTGAGGAAATTGCCGTTCGCGAACCCAGCATCCATTGGTCAGGAGCGAAAGCCCTGTTCGCGATGGTCATTGGCGGAACCACTAAAAATGATTATTCGCCGGTCTTTTGGCAGCTTTACGAAGTGACTGGCATCGGCAAAGGCGAAGCGGTCAGCATTCGCCGGCTGCCGCAACCGCCCGACAGCAACAACGTTTCGCCGCTGTACGGCACGGACGACCGCATACTGTTCACCAGCGACCGCCCGCACAACGCAGACAAATTCAATTATCCCCAACTGGATGAATACGAATCCCAGCCGACCAACACCGGCATCTGGTCTATGACGGCTACTGGCTCTGACCTGCGATTGCTGGATCATGCCGTGTCCGGCGATTTCACGCCGATCATTGCCGGCGATGGGCGTGTCATTTTCACGCGCTGGGATCATCTGCAACGCGACCAGCAAAACAATGACAGCGGCGGAAACGGCGCGTTCAATTATCAAAGCGAATGGAGCGCGACCAAGCTCAACAGCTTTGCCGAACTCTTCCCGGAACCCCGCACTTCGCCCAATCGAGCGCAGTTTCACGGCCATACGATCAATCAATTTTTCCCGTGGCAGGTCAACGAAGACGGCAGCGGTTTGGAAACTCTCAATCACATCGGGCGGCACGAACTGATCAGTTATTTCGATTCGTCACACAACGGATTGCCGGAATTCATCGCACCGGAAACACGCCGCAC
>CAZRXE010001456.1:0-24599 GCA_964603695.1 uncultured Heliomicrobium sp. | reverse complement strand
TAGCTGACTTCGACTTTGACGCGGTCGCCGCTTGGCGCGAGCACCGGCACGTCGCGCAGAACGAAGCCGCCGAAGCCGTCGGTGAAGGTGGATTGACCGCGCGCCTGCACGATGGCGCGCGGGACGGGGCGTCCGTCGGTTTCGATGACGCGCCCGTTGATCGCCGCCGTTGGCCGGGCGATGGAGGCGAAATAATAACTGCCTTCGGTAATTGCATTCGAAGCTGTTTCGATCCGCTGCCAGTCGGCGCTCACGGTTGCCGAGCCGATCTCAAAAAACTGGCCGAGCGTTGCGCTGCCCGGCGTTTGATCGAATTTGAAGAGCTTGGCGGTCGCGCCCGCCGGAATCGCGTCGCTGTTCGGGAAAGTAATCTTGCGGCCTGGCGTAATCGGCACGCGGAAGGGGGTGAGCTGCGCGATGCTCGAACTGAAGTGGCCGGTGGGCAGATTGGCCGGCGTCCGCCCTGGCAGCAGGAAGGTCAGTATAGGGGTTTGATCGGGAGCGCTGGCTGCCGCGTTGGTAACATCGTTGTCGCTGAGCGGCAGCGGCACGCCCGTAATAATTGTTTGCTCCGCGCCGCGCGTGAGTTGGTTATCGCGGCCAGGGTACACGCGCATTGAAATCAGTGTTGTGGGAAAATTGAGCGTGCCGCCGGTCGGCGACAAAATCTCGAAATCGGTGCGGGCGCTTGGAGTCATATCGGGCAAGACGAAGGAGCCTGCGGCATCGGTCAGGCGCTCGATTCCCGGCTGTCCGCTGATCCGCACGCGCGCGCCGGGAATCGGGCTGCGCCGGACGTTTCCGTCGGATTGCAGCACGGCGACTTCGACAAAACCGCTGACCGAAGTCCGCACTTGAATCGCCTGACTCGCTTCGTTCTGGCCTCGGCTGACTTTGACCTGCCCGCTGCCCGCGCCATACGGCACGCGCACCCGCATGGAGTTTCCGGTGACGGCGATGACCTCGGCTTTGGTCGTCACGCCGTCGTTGGCGACGATTTGAACAGAGTTTTCGCGCGGACTGGCGGCAAAACCCGTCCCGTTGATTTCAACCTCTTCGCCGGCAAGCCAAGACGATGAGCCGAGGCTGGTGATTTGAATTGGTGCATTGCCGCCTGGGGTGGTTGTACCGGAACCGACCTCGAATTCAGCGGCATTAGAGGCGCTGCTGCCACTAGCTTTGACAATCAGGGTGATTCTGCCACGCCCGGCAAAACTGCGTGGCAAGGCAACATTGACTTGATCAAGGCCAGTGAAGCCGGCAACAGGCGCAATGCCCGACACGGCATATTCAACGCCGCCAATGCTGACACGCACATTGCTCGACGCCGCTTGACGTATGCCGGTCAGATAAAGAATCAAGAAAAGTTGATCGCTCTCCTCGCCGAATTCAATTGGACGTGTGACGAAACCTGCGGCGGCTTGGCTGTATTGCGCCAGCGGTTCGTAAATAAATTGGCCGTTAGCTTTGACACGCAAAAGTTGGGAGGCCAGCGCACCCTGCCCACTGGCGTTGGCCGTGAAAAGCGCAGGCGCAACCGGCGCAATTTGTGCCGTGCCGGTCGAAATCGTTCCATCGCCGGAAGTCACTACCACGGTGGCGATGCCCGAAGGCGTGCCGGGCGGAATCAGAAAATTGATCTGGCCGGGGGACACAAAAAAGAGTGGCGCGAGTTGGCCGTTAACCTTCAACGTCGTATCGGCCAATTTGGTCGGCAATGGTTGAACGGTGGCGACCTCAACGCGCGTCGCGAGGTTTGCTCCGAAAGCGGCGGCAATGGAATCCGGTGTCAGCACGGACGTGAAGCTGGCAGCGGAAACAGTGGCGACAGCTGTTTGATTCACCGGCCCGGACAATCGGCCAGCTAGGGCGTTTTCCGTCCAATGCCAGGATGCAACGGCGGTTACGCTCAAAATTACCACTGCTACCGGCAGACTGCGTCGCCTGATGAGACTTGTGATTGCGTTGAAGATACGAGTTGAACTGCTGAAAAACCGAAGAGGATTTTGTAACCCGCTGTTTTGCATCGCCACACACTCCTTTGATTGTCGTATTGAATTATTCTGACGATGAGGCCGTTTGAAGCGGTACTCAGAATGTCGGAGTTAAAATTCGCTGTCAATCTAATATGAGTGAAATGCGGGCAGTTGTGACAATTTTCCTGTTGTTTTTTGCGCTATTTGGCACGCTCGTAAATGATTTGGCCATTGAGGATTGTTATCACAACATTCGTCTTTTCAATTTCTACAGGGTTGATTTTGAAAATATCCGCCGAAAGCACGGCGAAGTCCGCCAGCTTGCCGGCTTCAATCGAACCTTTTACTTTTTCGTCAAAGCCGGCGAAGGCCGAGCCAAATGTGAAGGCTTTGACGGCTTCGGCGACGGTGATTTTCTGTTCGGGAACCCAGCCTGCGGGGCGTTTGCCGTCGAGCGTGCGGCGGGTGACGGCGGCGTAAATTCCCATCAACGGTTCCATCGGTGCGACGAACCAATCCGAACCGAACGCCAGCACGGCTCCGGCGTCGAGCAGCGAGCGAAAAGCGTAGGTTCCTTTCGCGCGTTCCGCGCCGATGCGGTTTTCCGCCCAACGGCCATCGTCAATCGCGTGGTACGGCTGCATTGAGGCAATCACTCGTTGGCTGGCGAATCGTTTGATGTCTTCCATTCGCAAATGCTGCGCGTGTTCAATGCGAAAGCGGCGATCGCGCGCGCCGTTTTGTTTTTCGGCTTCGGCGAAAAAGTTCAGGATTGTGGCGTTGGCTTTGTCGCCGATGGCGTGAACGGCAATCTGCAACCCGGCTTTATCGGCGGCAAGAATGCGGTCGCGCATCTTGCTTTCGGGAAACATTTCATCGCTGGGCAAACCCGTGGTTTTCGGATCGTCCAAATAAGCCTCGAAAAACAGCGCCGTCGTTGAACCGAGCGAACCGTCGGCAAATCCCTTCAGTCCGCCGATCTTCAGCTTGTCGTTGCCGAAGCCCGCGCGAATGCCTGCTTTTGCCAACCGTTCCCATTGCGATAAAGGTTGATGGCCGGAAATCCGCACGTTCAGTTCACCGCGCGCGAGCAGCTTTTGATAGACGCCTAACACTTCCGGCGACGCGGACATGTCTTGCACGCTGGTCACGCCGTTTTCAGCGGCGTAGCGCATTGCGGCTTTGATGGCCTCGATCATTTCGTCTTCGGTCGGATCGGGGATGACTTTGTAAACGAAGTTCATCGCGGCGTCTTTCAACACGCCGGTCGGTTCGCCGCTTGAGTCGCGGACGATGGTTCCGCCGTCCGGGTCTTTGGTGTCGCGCGTGACGCCGGCCAGTTTCAGCGCCGCCGAATTGGCCAATGCCATGTGGCCGTCCAGCCGGTTGATGAAAACCGGATTGTTTGGCGTGACCGCGTCAATCCACTGTCGTGTAGGCAGGTTCGCAGGCTTCCAGTTTTCGTGATCCCAGTTTCCATTCAAAACCCAGCGACCTTTCGGCAGCTTGGCGGCGAATTCGCCGATGCGCTTGCGAAACTCTTCCGGCGAAGCGGCGTCGCGCAATTGCACGCTGGCCAAGCCTGCGCCGCCGTCCAGAAAGTGAACGTGCGCGTCGTTGAAGCCGGGCACGACACGCTTGCCTGCCAGGTCAATCACTTTGGTTTGCGGGCCGATCCATTTGCGCGCCTCGCGGCTGGAACCGACAAAAGCAATGCGATTGCCGATGACGGCGACGGCTTCAGCTTCGGGCTGTTTGTCGTTGACCGTCCAAACTTTTCCGTTCAGCAAAACCAGATCAGCGGAAGTTTGAGCGAGTGCGGAAATTGATGCGGCGAGAAGAAGCAGAAGGGCGAATGAAGTTTTCATCGGAGTAGGTTCAGCAGGATTCTCGTTTTTTGAAGTTGACGACGGTGGCGAAAGTCGGGTCTTCAATTTGAATGGTCGAATGTGCAAGTTTGAAGCGTTCGGCCAGCAGCGTACGGACTTCGCGCAGCACGCGGCAGCTTTCGTCGGCGCTGCTGACGACGATGTGCGCGGTCAGCACGTGGCGGTCGGAAGTGATTGTCCAGATGTGCAGGTCATGAATGGCGCGGACGCCCGCCACTTCGCGAATGGCTTGCTCGACCGCCGATGGGTTGATGTGCGACGGCGCGCCTTCCAGCAGCACGTTGACAGCGTCGGCCACAATCCGCCAGGAGTTATAGACGATCAGCAAACTGATGATGACGCTGAAAAGCGGATCAGCCCAGCGCCAGTCTTTCCACAGAATCAGCACGCCCGCCGCAATCGCCGCCACCGATCCGAGCAAATCGCCCAGCACATGCAGATAAGCGCCGCGCAAATTCAGGTTCTCATGTTGGTGCGAACGCGACAGCATCCAGGCCGAAACGATGTTGACGATGAGTCCGCCCAGCGAAATCCAAACCAGTGTCCAGCCCCGCACGCTTTCCGGTTGGCGAAAGCGTTCGTAGGCTTCAATGCAAATCAACACTGACAGCGCAATCAACGTCACGCCATTGGCCAGCGCGGCCAGAATTTCCAGGCGATAAAAACCATACGTCTTGCTCGGCGTCGCCGGACGCGAAGCGAAGCGCACGGCCAGCAAGGACAGCGCCAGCGCCGCAACATCCGTGAACATGTGGCCGGCGTCAGAAAGCAATGCCAGACTGTTTGCCAGATAACCGCCGACCGCTTCGGCAATCATGTAACCGAAGGTCAGCGTCAAGACGATGAGCAAGGTTCGTTGCGAAGCGCCGCGCGTGTGGTCGTGGTGATGATGAGCGGAATGGTCGTGATGCGCGTGATGATCGGCGTGATCGTGATCGTGAAGATGGTGTTGTAATGCTGGTTTGCTCATCGCCGATGGGATTGCAAGACTTTGATGGTTAAACCGGAAGCAAATTTACTTTGACGGTTGGAGCATTTTTGGCCGCTTGATTGATAAATCCTTTGTCGAATGCGAGGACCTCCGCATCGCCCAATGTCGCCAACTCTTCGGCTAAAGCAATGTAAAGGCTATCGGATGAACGGCTGCAACCATAGCCTTGCCTGATCTCTTTGGCGCGGTTGATAAGAGAGGCTTCGCCATTTGGCGGTGGAAGAAAGTTGATAGCCTGATCGTAAAAATTCTCGACAGCCTTTTCATAAAGAGCGGATGTGAGCGAGCCGTCCTGGAATTTCAGGCAAAGGATGTACATCACCTCCGAGACAATCACGCTTGGAGCATAGAACAACCATCCATTGGCGACGTAATCATCAAGCGCGTCTTTAGCTGTGACTTGCTTGTCCTGCTCTTTGGCGCAAATCGCAATCATCACACTTGCATCAATCACGACGGCATTTCTATTCGGTTGGCTCATAACCAAACATCGCTCCTGCTCTGGCTTCGCGCAACAGCCTTAAGGTATCGTCACCGGAAGTAAACGGCATGTCTTTGCTGCGTTCAGCGACTCTTCTTAATGCTTCCAGCATGCCGTAATTCGGCGTCGGCACGCTTTCGACTGTTTCAGTCTCAGGCGCTTCGCTGGTCTCAGCCCTGTCGGCTTCGATCATTTCCCTGAGATATTCATCGAGAGATTGCCGCCGCGCTGCGGCATTGGCTTGAATCGTTTCGGCCAGATCAACGGCTACTTCCAAAGTCGTGGTTGCAGTGTTCATTGCGTTTCCTCGCGTTCGTCAATTGATGGGCAGGTAGTATCGCTCACCCGCGCAAGCCCGGCAAAGCGTTCGCCCATCGCGCAGGACTTCGCGATGGTCGTTGATGCCTTCGCCGCATTCGTCGCACTGCACGCGGTTCAGGGGATGTCCAGGCTTGTCAGCATCGGGCAGGCTGACGCGCACCGATTGCCAGCGGAAGAGGGCTTCGTCCGGCAGCGTTTTGTAAGCTTCCAGTTGCTGTTCCTTTTTCGTCGGCAGATGACCGAAGCGTTGTTTGGCCAGTTCGCGCGAAGATTCGACGGCCATAACGCGGACGGCTGCGTTAGTTTCGGTGTTGAGGAAGGTGGCGGCCAGTTTGCCGAAGTCGCGGTATTTCAATGTTCGTTTGCCCAGACGGCATCCGGTGACGGTGTTGATGGCGTCCGCCGCGCAGCGGTCAATTTCGACAAACACAATCAACCGCTTGCCGACTTTGGGTTCTTCGATGCCGATCAAACGGCAGCCGAGCATTGCCATTCGCACGCCCAACACTTGCCCAGGGCACATGTGACCGTGGTTGCGTTCGGCTTCGATCAGGTATTCGGACAGGCTTTTCATTGCATCACCTCGCTGTCGGCGAGTATCGAAGACGCCGGCGAAAACTGTCAAACACGACCCTGCCGCACGGGTTTGGAAAGCCCGTGCGAGCCGGTGTTATTGATTTTTCGGCTTGGTCGTTTGTTCTTCCTGTTTTTCATCGGGCGCGGTTCGGGCGGCTTTCATTTTGTCTTTCATGGCTTTGAACTCCGGCATGGTGGCCAGCGGTTGCAAGTCGGGTTCGTCGGCGTTGAAAAACGGCGTTTCGTTGTCTTCGGCCAGTTGTTTCAGGGCGGCCAGAGCTTCGCGTTTGCGGCCCAGTTGCGCCAGCGAACAGGCGCGCTCGAAGTGCAGGTACAGTTCCGACTCGTCCAGTTTCAATCCCTGGTTGGCGGCGTTCAGGGCCTCGGTGAAACGGCGCTGTTGGCGATAGAGCCGTGACAGGCGGTAATAGTCTTCGGCTTCGGCTTCGATGGCGATGGCGCGTTGCGTGGATTTGACGGCTTCGGCGAATTTGTCTTGCGCTTCCTGCAACTCGGCCAGCAGCGTCAGCGCCGTTTTGCTGGCAGCGACTTCTTTGGGAAAGGCCAGCAGCAGTTCTTCGCGCAGTTTGGCGGTGTCGGCGTCAAACGGATCTTCTTCATCGCCGTTCAGGTATTCAAAGGCTTCGTCCGGATCGGAGGCGACTTTCAGCATGGCAGCGAACGCGGTTTTGGCTTTGTCCAGCGCTTTCTGGTCGAGCAGGAAATTGACCAGCACGGCGTGATGATCCAAATAGGTGCGGTCGCGTTCGATGGCGGCACGGTAGGCTTTTTCGGTTTCGTCGAATTGCTCGATTTGCTCGAAGGCCTGTCCCAGGTCGCGCCACGGACGCGGATCGTCAGGCACAAGCTTGGCGTAACGGCGCAGCGAGGCGATGGCCTGTTCGGTGTCTTTGCTGACGGGCGAGAGCGAATCTTCGGTATCGCCGTTGTTGAGCAGTTCGCGGCCCAGTGCCAGATGGCCCGGCGCAAATTCCGGCCAGCGAGCGACAATTCGTTTCATCAACTCCACCGCCGCATCGGCTGTTGGAGTCACGGGTTTTTCTTGCGATGTCGGCGCGGGCTTTTCCGGCCCGACTTCTTTTGATTCCCCGATCAGCTTCTCAATTCGCGCTTGCGATTGTTGCAGGCTCAGCACCTTCGCTTTCAGTAACAGCAGTTCGGGTTTTTCGCCTTCGGCGGCAATCAGGCGATCCAGGTGTTTGAGCGCGGGTTCAAAGGTCAGGCTATACACGCTGCCGCGTTTGGCTTCGGGTTGCAGCGCGCCGTTCAGCGCGTCGGCGAATTCGGGCAGGGCATCGTCAGGGTTTTCGTGTTCGGTGATGAACCACGCGCCGTCGCGTTCGGCCAGCGTCAATCGCAACAGCGCATCGCCGCGCAGCACGGTCAGACTGAGCAGCGCGCCTTTGAGTTCGCGGCGCAACACGCGGACGGGTTCGGGCGCTTCAGTGGCCCAGGTTTCCCACAATTCCTTGACCGCGCGCTCGTAAGCTTTGATGACGGCGGCGCGCTGTTTTTCGTCCAGTTGATTCCAGCGTTCCGCTCCGAGTGTGTGTTCGACGGTCAGCGGCAGGTCGAAAGCCAGATCGCGCGTTGCGGCGTCCAGACTGAATTCCTTGACCAGCCGCACCGGATCGCGTTGGAAATCGGCCACTGTGCGGCGCGCGGCGGTGATTTCCAACTCCAATTGATTGAGCATCGCGTAGCTGGTGAAGGCGTCGCCGTCAAAGCGCAGGTGCGTGGCGTCCACGTGTTCCATCAAACCCCAGGTCGGATCAAGTTCGACCCATTTGCCCAGATAAACTTCCACCCAGGCGTGCGCGCCGAATGAACCGCCGCCGAAAGCCGCGCCTGTCACCACGCGTGCGGGCAAGCCCGAAGCGCGCGCCAGCGCCACATAAAGTTCCGAATGTTCCAGGCAATCGGCTTCGCGCGAAGCCAGTGTTTCCACCGTGTCGCTTTCGACTTTCTTCCACTTCAGATTTTGATACGTCCACTCGCCGATTTTGCGCGCCACGCTGCGCGCGTCTTTGTCTTCGCCGGCAATTTGTTTGGCCAGCGAGACGATTTCGGGCGCGACGGAATTGATGCGCGGGCTGGGCCGCAAATACTGTTTGAACTCATCGCCCGTGACCGGCAATTTGACGGTCAGTTTTTCGGGAATGCGGCGCGCGGCGGCGGTGATTACGACTTGCGCGTCATTGCTCGATTCGATTTTTTGCCAGGGGAATTTGGCCAGGTCGTCGCGCACGCGCGGCGCCACACCCGCGCCTTTGGCCTTGATGCGCAAGGTCATGCTTTCGACGCGCGGCGATTGCAGCACGCTTAAGCCTTTGGTGGGGATGATGGCGTTGGCCACGTCGAAATCCGCCGAACGTGCGGCGAGATCGCCGATGGTGTAACGGCCTTCGCGGTCAAAGGAAACAGCCAGATTGCCACGCAAATTGTTGTTATTGCCGTTTTGTTCAAACGCCACGAAGGCGCGCTGACTGTGAAAGGCGTGAACTACCGCGCTCATCAACGGCAGCATTTGCTGTGAAGCCTCGCTCTTGCTCATCGCTTTGGCGGCTTCGTCGAAAGCCGCTTCCAGATTGTAAGTCGCAAACAGCGCCAGACTGTCCGGCAGGTTTTGCAGCGAACGCGAGTAATCGCGCGAGGTGGCAAAGTGTTCTTTGGCTTCCAGCATCTTCAAGGTTGCCACGCTGTCGGCCAGCACGAAGTAATCGTCCGTGACGATTCCAAATGGCGCTTCGCCTTCGTTATCGAGCGAAACGACCGGTGAACCGAGTACGGTGGTGTTTTCCAGCCGTTTGATTTTAGCGAAGAGCTTTCCGGCGCGCATCGCCTGGGCAGCGTCTTTGGATTTCAGTTTGGCGGCAAAGACCATAGCGGGCAATCCGTCGCTATCGAACAATGGTTTCAGGCTCAGAATCGCGCCGGCGATTTCGCCCTGCATTTGCGGCACGAGGTCTTTTTCGATGGTGCGTTCGATCTCTTTGTCCTGTGCGGAAGAGCCGGACGTAACCACTGCCGGCGCGGAGCCGGAATCTGCGGCCAGCTTTTTGATTACGTCCAGCAGCTTCGCCGGATCAACATTGGCGGCGGCGTAAAGGATGGTCGAGTTCGGCAGCAATTCGCGCGGCGCGGCAAGCTGATCGGCTTTGAAGGGTTTGAAACCGCCCGTGAATTGATTGTCGCCGAGCGTCAGATTGAAGACCGTTTCCCACGAAGTTTGCGATAGCCGCAGCGCGCCGCTTTCCGCACCGAGCGATTTCAAAAACGGATCGAGAAAACCGTCCTTGTTCAACTCGCCGTCGCTATCCAGCGAGCGAATCAGGCCCGGCAGGTCGCTGAAAAAGACTATCTCGCCGGCCTCGATTTTGTTGGCGCGGAGTTTGGCGAAGCCTTCGCTTTGCGCTATGGAAGCTTCGCCCGAAGCTGTTTTCAGGGCGTCGGCCAGTGCCGCCTGCGACGAAGCAATGACGGCGGTTTCGCCCAGATATGCGACATACATCGTTTCCCAGGTCGCGCCCGCAGCCGAAATTGCCGGTTTGTCGAACACTGTCACGGGCAGGCCGCCCAGCCTTTCCTGCCGCATCCAGGCGAAGGGTTGTAGCGGCGAAGCTTTGTCTTTGGCGGCGGATTTCGGCAGGCGTTTGCTGATGGCGGCATTGCCTTCCGGCGAATCCATCGCCGCGAAAACCACCGGAATGGCGGCGGGCAGCAAACCTGCGAAACGCGACAGCGCCGCCGTCACCGTGGCAAAGGTGTTCAAATTGCCCAACTCTTCCTGATAGGTCGTCAGCGTTCGCTCGAAGCGCGCGCGATCCGTGACGCGCACGGCGACGGCGGAACGCAGGCTCTGCGTTCCGATGTTTGCACCCGTCCAGGTGGCCAGCGCAATCGGCGATTTCAAATCAAGGCCGACGGCCTTGCCCGCATCACCGGTCGCCGTGGTGCCGGTTTTGTCGGCCAGACTGGTTTTGAGCAGTTTGTAAATCAGCGCGAAAGTCATCTGGTCGCGCACCGTAGCCATTTGCACGCCGGACAGCGCGGCGTCCAACCGATCCATCGTCGCCGCGAAATTCGGCGACATCACGTAACTGATCGCGTGTTTCGGAAACAATGTCTCGCCGGTGGTCGGCGCGTTGTTGAGCTTGGCCGCGTCGAAAGCTGCCGTTGACGCGGGCACGGCTTCATTGGCTTCGGTGACGGACTCGGCCCAATCACTCAGATCGTAATTTTTGTTTTTGAAATCCGCACGCAGCTTGCGGCGTTCGGCATCGGTTTTGGCTTTGCTCCAGTTGGCGCGGAAGTTGATTTTGCGGACGGCGGTTTCAACCTGCCCGCGCGCCAGCGCCAGCCGCACATGTTCCGGTTTCGATTTCAGGTCGCCGACCCAAACAAACGCCGAAGAATCCACTGTTCCCAAAATGTCGCCCGCGTTTGAGGCGGTTTTATTACGGCGCGGCCTGGCTTTGCCGTTGGTTGCAGCCGGTTTGGCTTTGCCCATTGCCGTCAATCGCGCGTCAATCTCGTTGATGCGGCGTTCGAGTTCGGCGGCGGTTTCGGGCGGAGCGATTTCGCCCAGTGCCTGCGCCGCCCACCATTCCGAATCGCCTCGCAAGAGTTTGGTCAACTCCGCTGTGGCATTGGCCGCCACTGCGCCGCGAAAGTGTTTTTGCAGCACGGCAATGGTCGCGTTCCACAAACTGCCGTCGCCTGCCTGACCGGCTTGCGCGGAAGCAATCAGTTTGGAGAAGGGAAGCGGTTGATCAAATTTTGGCAAGGCCAGCGCCAGCAGCATTCCGGCCAACTGTTGTTTCCCGTTGTCGCTGCTGAGCAAGGCTGCGATCAATTCGCGCGAATCAGTTTCACCAAAAGCCAAGCTCGCGCGGACGACGGTTGTGGGCGCTTCGGCCAGCGTTGTCAATTTGTTTTTGAAAGCCGATAAACCTTCTTGTCCGCGCGCGGCCAGTCCAATGGCGGCGGCGTTGGCGGCGAACAGGTCTTTGTCATTGAGCGCCCACAGCAGCGCGTCCAGGCCAACATCGTCACGGCGAGCTTTTCCTAGTGCCAGAATGGCTGTGGCGCGGACGTGCGGTTCGGAATCGGCGGTTAAATCAAAGGCGGCTTCGGGCGAAGCGGCGAAAAGCTGCGTCAGGCGATTGACTGCGGCGTCGAAGGTAATTCGCGCCGCGCGCAGGTCTTCGGCAATGGTGGCTGCCGCGCTTTCGCTGCCGGCGGCTGGTTTGGCATTGGCGGCTAAGCGGGCGCGCAAGGTTTCAAACTCTTCGTCAAAGCGTCCGGTGGCGGCAATGCGGACGGACATCAGCATGCGTTTGAAGAGCGGTTCGTATTTTTCCAGTTCGCCGGGCGCAACGGTCAGCGCAAAGCCGTAAACGCGCGGCCCCACCGCCGTCAGCCACATGGTTTGATGAAACTGCTGGCTGTTGGCTTCAATGTCGTAAGCCACTTCGCGCCATTCAAGTCCGCTCATCATCACGCGGCGGACGGTGGTTGAATCTTCGACGACGGGTTGGCTGCGCAGGCTTTGCAAATAACCAGTGGTGTAATTGGCCACGCCGTAACCTTCGGGAATGTCTTCGGTGATGACCAACACATTAGTTCCTTCCTCTTTCGGTTGAAAAAGGCGCGTGCCGTCCGCTTCCAAATGGCTTTTCCAGTCCGCAGGATGGTGGAAGGAATAGCCTTTTTGCCGATCCACGAAGCGCGCGAATTCGCCTTCGGGCAGTTTGTAACTGTTCCACAAAGCGGCGCGGGCTTCGCGGTCGCCGCTTTGCGCCGACACCGACGCCGCAAGCAGCAACACAAACACAATTGGCCGCAGCCAGTGGCAGGCGGGTTGGCGGAGAAGCATTTTGCTCATACGGTTACCTCACAAGAAATCAACGGACGGCTGAAAAGCAGTTACACATTCGGGGGCGGTCGCTCGGTACTTCTTTACGATTTGCCAGGACGATTGATGGCGCGCGGATGATAGCAGAGTCCGCGAAAATCTCCGTTGGTTTCCTTGTTTTTTTTCCCGATCAAGCATTCTGAAGAACGCCTCCTTTCGTTGTCCGCCCGCCCGTTCTGTTTTAGAGTGCCGCCCATTTCAATTCATTGATTTCTAGAAGTCGGCGATGCGTAAACTGAGTTTTTTTTATAAGGGATGCGTGCCCGTGTTGTTCTGGTTGTGTGGCCTGATGCAGGCGCAAGTTCAGGCGCAGACGCTCGGCACGCACAAAGTGTTGGGGCGTTATCAACAGCTCATTTGGCAGGATCAGCATGGCCTGCCGCAAAACGGCGTCTTGGCCATTACGCGAACGCGCGACGGGTATCTATGGCTGGGCACGATTGAAGGTGCGGTGCGATTTGACGGCGTGCGCTTCACGGTTTTCGACAACAACAATACAGTCGAAATCAAAAACAACCAGATTTTGTCTTTGGCCGAAGACCGTGCGGGAAATTTGTGGCTGGGTTCTGTGGGTGGCGGATTGACTCGTCTGACGAACGGTCGCTTTAGGCTCTACACAACGCGCGACGGCCTGTCGAACGAGTTTGTGCGCTGCCTGTTGTCGGATCGCGCGGGAAACCTGTGGATCGGCACGCGCGGCGGTGGGCTGAATCTGTTGCGCGACGAACGCTTCACGGCCTACATCACGCGCGACGGTTTGCCGAGCGATCACGTGTTGGCGCTTGCCGAAGACGCGCAAGGCGCGCTTTGGATCGGCACCGCCAAAGGATTGGCCCGTTTCGAGCAGGGACGCATCAAGGCTTACGGCGTGCGCGACGGTTTGCCCGGCGACCGCGTGAACGCCATCCGCGTGGACAGCGCGGGCAATGTTCTGGTGGGAACCGGCGGCGGGCTTTGCCGTATGCGGGAAAACCGCTGCGTGCCGGAAGGCGAGTTCGGCTCCGTCACGGCATTGTACGAAGACCGGCAGCGCAACTTTTGGATCGGCACTGGCGGCAACGGTTTGTTCCTGCGCCGGGAAGGCGGCTTCATTCACTACGCGGTGCGCGATGGTTTGCCGAGCGACACGGTGCTGGCGCTGTATCAAGACCCCAATGAAAAAGATGGCGACATCTGGGTGGGCACGGTGGATGGCGGCCTGGTGCAGTTGCGCGAAGGACGCTTTGACGTTTACTCCGTCGAGGACGGGTTGGCGCACAACTTCGTGGCGGCGGTGTTTGAAGACTCGCAGGCCAATCTTTGGCTGGGAACGAATGCCGGGCTGAGCCGGCTCAAAAACGGCATCATTACGAATTATCATTTTCCTCAAGGTCGGCCTGAAAGCGGCGCGCTTGCCGAAGACCGCGCGGGCAATGTGTGGTTCAGCGGCAACGGGCAGTTACATCAGGTTCTCGACGGGCAATTCGTTCGTGCGCCGGTTCCGCACGAACCGGTGCGCGAACTGCTGGGCGACCGCGCGGGCAATCTTTGGTTAGGCGCGCCCGGCCACGGGTTGATGCGGTTGCGCGACGGACAAATTCGCACCTTCGACGCGCACGACGGACTGGCCGACAATGAAATCACGGCGCTTTACGAAAGCCGCTCCGGCACGCTCTGGGCCGGGTTGCATAACGGCGGCATCAGCCGCTTCGACGCTGCGAACGAGCGCTTTACCAGTTGGACGATCAAGGACGGATTGCCCGGCGATCAGGTTTTCGCCTTTTACGAAGACCGGCAAGGTTGTTTGTGGATCGGCACCAGCGGCGGCGGTTTGCGCCGCTTCAAGGACGGACGTTTTGCCGCCGTCACTGTCAAACAAGGGCTTTATGACAGCCGCATCTTTCAGATTCTTTCCGACACTGACAGCGACAGCAGCAATCTGTGGATGAGCAGCAATCGCGGCGTTTTTCGCGTCAATTTACGGGAATTGAATGAATGCGCCGAAGGCCGCCGCGCGACGGTGACTTCTTTCGCTTACGGCGTGGCCGACGGCATGCTCAGTCGCGAATGCAACAGCGCCTGTCCGGCAGGCTGGAAAACACGCGATGGCCGGTTGTGGTTTCCCACGACCAAAGGTGTGGTGGCGATTGATCCGCAACAACGCAACGTTCCGCCATCGCGCGTCGCCATTGAGCGTGTGTTGCTGGATCGCACGCCGCTGCCCGCCGATCAAATCGTGCAACTCCGACCGGGACAGGAAAATATGGAAATCGAATACACCGGCATCAACTGGAGCCGCCCGCAACAAATTCGCTTCAAATATCAACTGGTCGGCCTGAGCCAGGATTGGGTAGAAACGGGCACGCGGCGAACGGCGTATTTTTCAGGTCTGCCGCCGGGCAGTTACACTTTTCGGGTAGTCGCAGACAACGGCGAGGGCGTCTGGCAGACGGAAGGCGCGGCCCTGCGCATTGTCGTGCTGCCGCCGTTTTACCGCACCTGGTGGTTTCGGACGCTGACGGCGCTGGCTGCGCTGAGTCTGGCGGCGCTGGGCTACAGACTGCGCATACGACAATTGGAAGAACGTCACGCCGCGCAACAGGCATTTTCGCGCCAATTGATCGAATCGCAGGAAGCCGAACGCAAACGCATCGCCGCCGAATTGCACGACGGGCTGGGACAAAATCTGCTGGTCATCAAAAACCGCGCCTTGTTCGGCCTGCTGCAACCGGATGATGCCTCGCGCAGCGCCGCGCAGTTGACCGATATTTCCACAACCGTTTCGCAAGCGATTGACGAAGTGCGCCAGATTGCGGCCAATTTGCACCCGTACCAACTCGACCGGTTGGGACTGACCAAAGCCTTGACGACGATGATTCGCAAAGTCGGCGCGGCGGCGCAACTCGACATCGCCGTGTCGCTCGACAACGTGGACGGGTTGTTGCCGCCCGCCGCCGAAATCAATCTTTACCGCATTGTGCAGGAAGGGTTGAATAACATCGTCAAACACGCCGCCGCCACGCAAGCGAGCGTGCAATTGCTGCGCACGTCGCAGGATTTGCAGTTGACGCTGCGCGACAACGGGCGCGGTTTCGCGCCGGCTGAACCTGGAAAGCGAAGCGCAGAGTCCGCGTCCGGCGGCTTGGGGTTGACCGGAATGGTCGAACGCGCGCGCCTGCTCGGCGGCGCGCTCGAAATTGATTCCGCGCCCCAAATGGGTACGCTGTTGACCTTGAACATTCCATTGACGACAAGGAACTCCGACTGATGACCTCACCCATTCGTCTTTTGATTGCCGACGATCACCCGTTGCTGCGCGGGGGATTGCGCCAGGTGATTGAAACCGATGCCCGTCTGCACATCGTTGCCGAAGCCGGCGACGGCGCAACGGCGTTGCAATTGCTCGCCCTGCACAAACCCGACGTGGCCGTACTCGACATTGAAATGCCGCAACTGACGGGCTTTGCCCTGCTGCGCGAAATGCGCGCGCAGCGGCTAGCCACCGCCGTCGTTTTCCTGACAATGTACCGCGACGAAGACATGTTCAACGAGGCGCTTGATCTGGGCGCGCTCGGCTACGTACTCAAAGACAGCGCCACCACCGACATCGCCGCCGCCATCAAAGCCGCCGCCGCCGGGCAGCCTTACATCAGCCCGGCGATTTCGGCGTTTCTGTTCAACCGTGCAACGCGCACAACCGCACTGATCCAAAAACTTCCCAGCCTGAACGACCTGACGCCCACCGAACGCCGCGTGCTGAAACTGATCGCTGAAAACAAAACCAGCAAGCAAATCGCGGCGGAACTTTTCATCAGCTACCGCACAGTCGAAAACCACCGCGCCAACATCTGCCAAAAACTCGAACTCAAAGGCAGTCATTCGCTGCTCAAATTCGCCTTCGAGCACAAATCGGAACTGTAAACAAGCTCTGGGAGCGCACGCGGCCCCAGGGCAATTAAGTGGAAACACTTAGCAAAATGAGTGGAAACACTCAGGCATTTTATGAGGGTTCCTCTATCCTCAAGGCGCGCGCCCGCGCGTACCTTTAGCAGCCGAATCACACCTTCAAAAAGGAAGTCGTCCAAATGCCGAGTGTTTTGCTGGTCGAAGATCACGCGCCGATGCGCGCCACGTTGCGCTTGTGGCTGGCCGACGTGGCCGCGCCGATTGCCGAATGCGACAACGGCCTGGAGGTCTGTGCCAGTTATGCCGCGCATCATCCAGACTTTGTGCTGATGGACATTGAATTGCCGGGCCAGGACGGCATCGCGGCGACGCGCGCTTTACTCCTGCAAGACCCCGCGGCGCGCGTATTGATTGTGACCGGTTACGACGACGCCGATTTGCGGCAAGCCGCCGTAGCGGCGGGCGCACGCGGTTATGTGCTGAAAGAGAATTTGTTGGAAGTGCGGCAGTGGCTGACCGCACAGTGATCCAAGTCGTGCCTCACACGGCATCAATTTCTACCCGCTTCGCCCGCGCGGCGGAGTCACGTTACGGAGAAAACTCAATGAAACGCTCTCTCACCTTTACGTTTGTCTTCACCCTGAGCCTGCTGCTCGGTTTGGCGTATTGGAGCGCACGTCCCCGGCAAGGCGCACAAGCCGCGATGCAGGCGACCTATCCGCTCAATCCGGCTAGTTTCACCTCGCTGGGTGCGTCGCCTTTCGGTGCGGCGGGCACGTACGCGATCAACGCGAGCAAGAGCAACGCTACCCCGATTTTGACCAAGCCGGACAACACGACGATCAACGGCGTATTTTTCAATTCCAGCGGCGGCGAAATCGCCGTGTTCACTTTCGACACGATCAACATTCCGGCGAATGTGACGGTGCAAGGCTTGCGCAATGCGAACTCGCGCCCGGTTGCGTTGCTGTCAAAAGGCAGTTTTACGCTGGCGGGCACGGTGGATGTCAGCGGCGATGACTCAAACGTCGGCGCACTCGTAGGCATAACCCTAAACCCTGCGGCGGGCGCAAACGCGGGGCCTGGTGGCGGCGGCGGCGGCGGCACAGGTGACGCCGCCGGCGGGCTGGGTTT
The DNA here is from genome assembly GCA_964603695.1 of uncultured Heliomicrobium sp. GTDB lineage: Bacteria > Acidobacteriota > Blastocatellia > RBC074 > RBC074 > RBC074. Next base: position 7,408 of record CAZRXE010001456.1, on the reverse strand, counting down.
CGTCAACGGAGCGGCCGGCGCTGCCTTTACCGGTTCAGGCCGTGCGAATGGTGGCGCTGGCGGCAGTGTCGGCGCGAGTGGTGGTGGCGGTGGTGGCAACAGTACCTGGTTTGACGGCGGTGGCGGCGGATTTGGTGGTAATGGCGGTACATCTAATCCTGCAGTTACGGCTGGTACTGCCTACGGCAACCTCGCAACAACATTGCAAGGCGGCAGCGGAGGGGGCGGCCCGTCTTACACAAATATCGGATTCTTTACCTACCTCAGCGGTGCGGGCGGCGGAGGCGCAATTGAAATTGGCGCGAGTGCAGGCGTGACCATCACCGGACGCCTGCGAGCCAACGGCGGCAACAGTCCGGGCAACATTACTATTTACGGAGGCGGCGCAGGTGCGGGAGGCGGCATCCTGATGCACGGTTCGACTGTGGATTTTTCCGGTGCGCAGGAAATCAGCGCACATGGGGGAAGCGACTATCGCTCTGCCGGTGGTGGTGGCGGACGTGTCCATGTCATTGGGAACACGATCAACGAAGGCTGTGTTGATGTTGGTGGCGGCCCAGGTGCCGGCGTGGGGGTTTATACTCTCTCCGGCGCGCGCACGCTGCGCCTCAACTTCGATCAGCAGCCAACCAACACCAATCCGCAGTTTCCCTTCAACCCGGTGGTCAAGGTGAGCGTGCGGACTGCTTGCGGCCCGCTCCCTGATAACACGACCTCCATCACGTTGGCGCTGGGCAACAACCCCAGCGGAGCAACGCTCGGCGGCACACTGACCAAACAGGTTGTGAACGGCGTTGCCACCTTCGACGATCTCACAGTTAGCAAAGTCGGCACAGGCTATACGCTCATCGCCAGCAGCAGCGGGTTGAGCAATCTGACTTCCGACTCGTTCAATGTCGTTTGCCAGACGCTTTCGTTTGCCACGAATCCCTTGGACGACGGAACGCTCGGCACAACCTACGCCGGCGCGGTGTTCCCCACGCCGTTCGGGCCGACCTACAACTTTACGGTCACGCAAGGGGCTTTGCCCGGCGGCCTGGCGCTTACCAATCCTCATCCCATCGTATACATCAGCGGCACACCCACCGTCAGCGGCACGTTTGATTTCACCATCAAGATGGAGCATTCCAACGGTTGCTCAATCAGCCAGGCGTTCCAAATCATTATTGCCTGCCCCAGCTTCACCGTCGGCACGCCCACGGGGACAGGCGCGTTCGGCCAAAGCTATAACAGTTCCGCCGCCGCCAGCCCGGCAGCGCCCAGCGGCTACAAGTATCAATACTCGCTGGCGAACGGCACTGCACTGCCAAGCGGCTTGACGCTTAACTCCACGACGGGAGCCATCACCGGCTCGCCCACGGTCGGCGGCAATTTCAGCTTCGACATCAAGGCTGACTTACTGACCACCGGCAACGTGGCAACCGGTTGCAGCGACACCAAAACGCGCAGCATCAACATCAGTTGCCCGTCCTTTACCGTCGGCACGCCCACAGGAACGGGCACGGTCGGCACGAATTACAATAGCTCCGCCACCGTCGGTTCGGCGGCACCGAGCGGATACAAATATCAATACTCATTGGTGAACAACTCGACGTTGCCGAATGGCTTGACGCTTAATGCCGACACAGGCGCAATCAGCGGTACGCCTTCGGTAAGCGGCAATGTCAGTTTCGATCTTAAGGCCGAGTTGCTCACCACCGGCAACGTGGCGACCGGGTGTAGCGACACGAAAACGCGCAGCATCAACATCAGTTGCCCCAGCTTCACTGTCGGCACGCCCCTGAACACGGGCGCGCTGGGCTTGGCCTACAGCGGCAGCGTCGTCGCCAGTCCGGCAGCGCCGAGCGGCTTCAAATATCAATACTCGCCGGCGAACAACACGACATTACCGGGCGGTTTGATGCTCGATGCTAATACGGGCGCGATCACCGGCACGCCGACGGCCGGCGGCAATTTCAGCTTCGACCTCAAGGCCGAGTTGCTGACCACCGGCGACGCCGCGACGGGTTGCAGCAGCACGCAAACGCGCACGATCAACGTGACCTGCATCAGCAATCCGGTGGTGACGAATCTGAATGACAGCGGAGCGGGCAGTTTGCGCGAAGCCATCACGCAAGCGTGTGCAGGCAGTACGATCACCTTTGCACCGGGGCTGACGGGAACCATCACGCTGACCAGCGGCGATTTGATCATTTCGCGCACGCTGACCATTCAAGGGCCGGGCGCGCAGGTCCTGACCATCAGCGGTAATCAGCAGTGGCGTATTTTCACGCTGTTTGATACGACGCCCGCCAGCCTCACCATCAGCGGGCTGAGCCTTCGCAACGGCAATGGAGGAAGTACGGTGAATCCCGGTATTGGGGGAGCCATCTATTATGCCGGCACGCCTGGGAATGCCTTGACCTTGACGGACGTCGCAATTGCCGACAACACCTCAGGTTTTGGAGGTGGCGTGTATGCATACGGCAACAATGCGACGATCACCGTGCTGCGCAGCACAATCGCCGGGAATGTGAGTCAGAGCCAGGGTGGTGGTTTGGCTTTGGAAGGCAACGGCCTGACAGCCAACCTGATGCGCAGCACCTTCAGTGGGAATACAGCATCTGCCATTGGTGGAGGAATTCTCATACGTATGAACGGTACTGTGAATGTCGTCAATTGCACGATTGCGGGGAATCAAGCGCCGAACGCTCAGGGCGGCGGTATTGGCATTGCCATTAACGTCCAGGCATCCGTCAATTTGGTCAACAGCACGATTACGAACAATCAAGGCGGTGGCCTGCGACTACTCTCGCTGGCAACTGCGAATGTTCGCAACACGCTGCTTGCCTTGAATAGCGGTGCGGATGCGTTTGTAAATGGTGGCACGTTTATCTCCAGTGGCTACAACCTATTCGGTACAGGCGTGCCTGCCGGCGCGGTACAGGCGACCGATCAAGTCGGTGTTGACCCGCTGCTTGAATTGGACGGCAACGGCAAACCGCTGCTTGCCAACAACGGCGGCCCGACGCAGACCATCAAACTGTTGCCCGGCAGTCCAGCGCTGGACGCAGGCGCGGCGGCCACCGATCCCGTCACCAATCAATCGCTGACGAGTGATCAACGCGGCCTGCCGCGTCCGGCTGATCTTTCCAACCCGAACGCCGGCGGGGGCGACGGCTCCGACATCGGCGCGTATGAGCACAACTGCGCCCCGCTCACACTCGCGGCCTTGCCCAACGGCACGGCGAACACGACTTACAACCAATCGCTTAATCCCGGCGGCGGCTTTGCGCCTTACACAGTCACGCACACCGCCGGCACATTACCGCCCGGCCTGACGATCAACGGCGACAGCTTGAGCGGGGTGCCGACCGCCACCGGCGCGTTCAACTTCACGTTGCAGGTGACGGATGCTTATGGCTGCACGGGCAGCCGGAGCTACACGTTGACGTTTGCCTGCGCGGGCGTGACGGTCGTCCCGACGAATCTGCCCGGCGGCACGGTCGGCACGGCTTACAATCAAACTATCGGGACTTCGCCGACCGGAGCGTTCAGTTTCGCGGTCACTTCCGGCGCGCTGCCGATTGGCCTGATGCTCAATGCCGCCACCGGCGCGATCACCGGCACGCCCACGCAATCGGGCAGTTTCAGCTTTACGATCACGGCGACAGGAGCCGAATGTAGCGGCTCGCGCGGCTACACCATCGCGATTGGCTGCCCGGTCATCACGCTGGCGGCGCTGTCCAACACCACAGTCGGTGCTGGCTACGCGGGCAGCGTCGCCGCCTCGCCAAACGGCGTTTACAGCTATTCACTGCTGACGGGGAGCCTGCCGGCGGGCTTGACGCTCAATGTCTCCAACGGCGCGTTGACCGGCACAGCGTCCGTTCCCGGAACTTTCGGCTTCACTATTCGCGCACAGTCCGCCAAAGGATGCGGCGGGCAACAAAGCTATACGCTGACGGTGGGGTGTCCCACCATCGTCCTGTCCGCGTTGGTGACACCGACCTTGAATTCGCCCTATCAACAAACCGTTGTCGCCTCGCCCGGCGGCGGAAACTACAGCTACGTGCTCGCGGGCAGTTTGCCGGCAGGTTTGTCCCTGAATGCCGCGACCGGCGTCATCAGCGGCACGCCGACGGCGGCAGGCGCATACAACTTCACGATCACAGCCAACGGTTTTGGAACTTGCAGCGGCAGCCGCAATTACATCGGCACGATTGCCGGAAGCTCTTGCCCAACAATCGCGTTGGCGGATTTGCCGAACGGCCAGCCCGGACAGTTGTACAGCAATTCGGTGGCGGCAACGCCTGCCGGCAGCTACAGCTACGCGGTAACCACCGGCAGCTTGCCGCCGGGGCTGACTCTGTACGGCAGTTTCGGTTTGATTTACGGCTTTCCGACCACGGCGGGAAGCTTCGATTTCACGATCACCGCGACCGACGCCAACAACTGCACGGGCGCGAAAAGTTACAGTTTGTTGATCGGCGGCGCATCCGTGCGGTCATTGGTCTTCGGCGATTTCGACGGCGACGGCAAGGCTGATCTGTCCGTCTGGCGCGGGCAGAGCGGCGAATGGCTGACCATCAACAGCAAAGACAACAAAGCGCAAAGCACGGTTTGGGGAAGCAGCGCGGCTCCTTATTTCGACGTGCCGGCACCTGGCGATTATGACGGCGACGGCAAAATGGATTGGGCTGTCTTTCGTCGCGGAACCGGCGAGTGGTTCATCAAGGGCAGTCGTGACGGTGCGGTGACGACGAAGCTGTGGGGCTTGGGGACTGACGTACCGGTTCCCGGAGATTACGACGGCGACGGCAAAACAGACATCGCCGTCTGGCGAGGCTCGGATACTCATTGGTACATCGTGCGCAGTTCGGATGGGCAAACTCAGACCGTGGCGTGGGGCACGAGCAAAGCGCCTTATCAAGATGTGCCAGTGGCGGCTGATTACGACGGCGACGGCAAAACGGATATTGCGGTCTTTCGTCAGGCGAATGGTCACTGGTACATCCGGCTCAGCTCCAGCAACGAAATCGTTGATAAGGCCTGGGGTCTGGGTTCGGATGTACCGGTTGCCGCCGATTACGACGGCGACGGACGTGCGGACATCGCCGTCTGGCGCGGTGCGGAAGGCAATTGGTACATCATCAAAAGCTCGGACGGCGCGGTGCAAAGTTTGTCGTTGGGAAGTTCGGTGTTGGGGGATGTTCCCGCGCCGGGCGACTTCGACGGCGACGGCAAGGCTGATCCGACAGTCTGGCGAGCGAAGGACGGTCGCTGGTACATCAACGGCAGTCGCGACGGCAAGGTCGTCACGCAATCACAAGGCACGTTTGAAGACATTCCAGTGATAATGAAGGCAAAGCCGTAGTCCGTCCATCACGAAACTTACGTTCGTAGTTCCGCTTGAAGGTGGAACTACGAACACGTTTTTGCAGGCCGGGTTTTCCCGAACTGCGTTGCCTGTTCAAAAGCATACGCCAATTGCAGCACCGCGAAATCCTGCCCTTGGCGACCGACGATCTGCAGCCCCACCGGCAATCCCTCCGAGGTGAATCCGCACGGAACGGAAATCGCCGGCAAGCCCGTCACTGTGACGGCATAACAACTCGCCATCCAATCAATATAGGTTTCCATCTTCCGGTCGTTGATTTCACGCACCCAATCCCATTCGACCGGAAACGGCGCAACTTGCGTTACCGGTAACACAAAAAACTTGTACCGCTGCAAAAACCGATGAACGCGCAGGTAAAGTTCCGTGCGTTTCGCTTCCGCGCGCGAAACGTCCAGACCGGTCAGCGCCAAACCTTTTTCGGTATTCCAGACGACTGTGTCTTTCATCAGGTGGCGATGTTGTTTCAAATCCTCGGCGCGCGATTGCGCCATCATCCAGGCTCGCAGCGTTTGAAAGATTTCGTCGGCGTCGCGCAAATCCGGTTCGGCGTCTTCGATTTGGCAACCGAGCGAAGAAAGCACCGGACGCGCATTGTCCACGGTTTCGCTGACGGCGGATTGAAAAGGATAGTTCGCCAAACTGCGACTGAAAGCCACGCGAACGTTTTTGAAATCGCGTTCGAGCGGTTGTGCGAAAACCTGTCCCGGCTCATTGAGCGAAATCGGCACGCGCGCATCCGGCCCGGCCTGTACTGAAAGCAGCAGCGCCGCATCCGCTACGGTGCGCGCCATCGGCCCCAGCACGGCCAGCGAGTTCCAAAGATTGTCCGAAGGATAAACAGGCACGCGCCCCGGCGAAGTGCGAAAGCCTACGACATTGCAAAACGCCGCCGGATTGCGCAACGAACCGCCCAGGTCGCTGCCGTCAGCCAGCGGCAACATTCCGCAAGCGAGCGCCGCCGCCGCGCCGCCGCTGCTGCCGCCAGCGCTTTTGGTCAGGTCGTAAGGATTGCGCGTTGCGCCGAAGACCGGATTGAAGGTGTGCGATCCCGCGCCGAATTCCGGAGTGTTGGTTTTGCCGATGACGATGAGTCCGGCGGCTTTCATCCGCTCGACCATCAAGGCGTCTTCGGTTGGCACTGTGTCTTTGTAAATCGGCGAGCCTTGCGTGGTGCGAATGCCTGCGGTCGGAACCAGATCTTTAACCGCAATTGGAAGGCCGTGCAGCGCTCCGGGCGCATTACCTTTGGCCATCAGTTCATCAGCTTGTTGGGCCGCGCGCATCGCGGCCTCTTCGCCGATGAAAGTGCATAAGGCGTTGACTTGCGGATTGACGCGATGGATTTGCGCAATGAACGCCGCCATCACTTCAGCGGCGGAAACTTCGCGCCGGCGGATCATTTGCGCCAGTTCGATGGCGTCTTTGAAACAAAGTTCGGGGACAGAATGTTGCGGGTTCACGAAACCAAGTCTCTCTCGAAAAGTGTGGGACTGCTCTTTAGCCTGTCCGCAGTGGCGATAGGCTAAAGGGCAGTCCCAGATTAAAAGACAGATTACGGACGAGCAGCGGGAGCAGGCATCTGCTCCTTGCTGAAACGCGGCAGCATTTGATCGCGCATGGCCAGATGGTAAACGGCAGCGGCGAAAACGACTGCGGCTTTCTTCACGTCGTCTTCGATGATGCGTTCGTAAGTGTCCATGTTCGTGTGCCAGGTGATGTTGAAATATTCAATCGGGTCTTGTTGCGCGCCGATGCCAGGCAACCCGGCGGCGTTGAACGAAGTGCTGTCCGTGCCGCCGGGCGCGCGGCTGGAAGAAGCGCGCACTCCGTAAAAACCCAGGTCTTCAAGCGACACAAGCGCGGCTTTCAAGATGTCTGCGGCTTCGGGCGGGCCGAAAACAGAGAGTCCGCGCGGACGACCCGTGCCGGAATCAATGTTGAAATAACCGCCGAATTTGTCGTACTCCGGTTTGGGATTTTCCGCCGTGCCGAAATGCTCTTTGACGTAAGCCTGCGAACCGAGCAAGC
>CAZRXE010001455.1:0-6280 GCA_964603695.1 uncultured Heliomicrobium sp. | reverse complement strand
GTTTGCTGACTAGTTATTCGAAGGCTGGCAGCTTCCAATCGGGAAAGTAGTTCCTGATGGCGCGGCTGCTGGAACCAATCAAAGACTGAGGTGGCCACAACTTCTCCGATTTCGTATATCCCTGCCAACTCCTCACAAGTTGTCACTGCCAGTTTGATCAGACTGCCATAGTGATTGGCCAAAATTGTTGCCGTGCGTTCGCCGACGTGGCGAATTCCCAATCCGTAAATCAGTCGCGCGAGTCCCGCTGTTTTGCTGGTTTCGATTTGAGCCAGCAGGTTGTCAACGGATTTGCCGCCCATTCTTTCCAGATTCAATAACTCATCGCGTTTTTCCGCAAGGGCATACAGGTCAGCCACATCGCGTACTAGCGGAGGAAAAATGATCGGATGGCCAGCTTCGTCATTTATAATTTCGCCTTTTTTATTGCGTTGAGTGCGAGAAGAGGTCAGTTGTTCGATCAGCGATTCGCCAAGTCCTTCAATTCGCATCGCGCGCCGAGAAGAAAAATGGAGCAGCCAGGCGCGGAGTTTAGCGGGACAGTCCGAGTTTGGGCATCGCGTAACAGCTTCATCTTCCGGCTTGACCAGCTTAGTTTCGCAAACCGGGCAATGTGTGGGGAATTCAAACTTGTTTTCTTCGCCGGTGCGGTGTTCGGTGATGACCTTAATGACTTGCGGGATGATCTCACCGCTTTTTTCAATGAAAACGAAATCTCCGCGCATCACGCCCAGCCGCTTCATTTCGTCAGCGTTGTGCAGACTCGCTCGCGAGACCGTTGTGCCGGCAAGTAGCACAGGGTCAAGCACTGCCACAGGCGTGACCGCGCCTGTTCTGCCGACCTGGTAAATCACGTCTAGCAATTGTGTAGAAACCTGTCTGGCCGGGTATTTGTAAGCGATAGCCCAGCGCGGAGATTTCCCGGTTGCGCCGAGTTCATCCTGGATGGCGACTTGATTGACTTTCACCACTACGCCGTCAATTTCATAGTTCAAATCTTCACGTCGCGAGTCCCATTCGTTGCAGTAGGCGATGACTTCTTCGATAGTGGCGCAATGACAGCGATGTTGATTGACCTTGAAACCGTGCCGCGCCATCCAGTCCAGCGATTCCTGATGAGTAGGAAGTGCCGGCGCTCCGTTGAATAAAAGCTGGTAACAGAAAATATCCAGGCGACGGTCGGCAACCGCTTGCGCGTCGAGTTGCCGCATCGTGCCGGAAGCGGCGTTGCGCGGATTGGCGAAGGCTGGCAATTCCTGTTCGGCACGTTCGCGGTTGATGCGTTCAAAAGCCTCGCGCGGCAGATAAACCTCGCCGCGCACTTCGATTTCCGCTGTTTCCGCAGTGTTGATGCGCAAGGGCACGGATCGAATCGTCTTCGCGTTGTTCGTCACCACTTCGCCGCGCGAACCGTCTCCGCGCGTCACGGCACGCGCAAGCAAACCGTTTTCGTAAATCAGCGACAGGCTCAAGCCGTCAATCTTCAGTTCAGCCACATAATCGAAAGCCCGCCCACCCGCTAATTTTTCGCAACGCCGCGCCCAGTCGCGCAGATCGTCAATGCTGTAGCTGTTGTCGAGAGAGAGCATCGGACGCTTATGAAAGTATTCTTCAAAGCCCTCTGCCGGTTGGCCGGAAACGCGCTGCGTAGGACTGTCCGGCGTGATGAATTCGGGATGTTCGGCTTCCAGTTCTTTCAGTCGCCGCATCAGTGCGTCGTATTCAACATCGGCGATGGTCGGATTGTTGAGCACGTAATAGTTGTAATCGTGCTCGGTAATTTGGCGGCGCAAGCCAGCGATTTCGATTTCAACAGGGTATTTTTTTTCAGCCACATTCTCTCCAGTTAGGCTTTCAGCGGATGTTTACGCATCAAGAGAGTCAGCCCTATAATCGGCGTCAGTTTGATTCGGTTTGAAAGTGACGATCCGCGTCAGAGCGGCAGCTAACTTATCGTGAAGCCGCTGTTTTCATCAAGCGGCAAACCTGACTTACGAAATGCACAATTCCACAGAAATCAGCGCCATCGTCGGACGCAAGCTCAGCCACTTCGAGCTTTGCGCCCATCAAGAAGTCGAATTCCGCAACAAGACAACGCTCCTAGAAGATGTCGAACTCGTTCATCAACCGCTGACTGAAACTGCGCTTGAAGAAATTGATTTGAGCATTGAGGTTTTAGGCAAACGGCTCAATTACCCGTTGGTGATTACTGCGATGACAGGCGGTGCGGAAGAGGTAGGGATTTTCAATCGCGAAATCGCTGCCCTGGCCGACCGGCTGGGCATAGGTTTTGGCGTGGGTTCGCAGCGGGCAATGCTGCGACACCCTGAATTGAAATCCACTTTTCAGGTGCGCGATGTTGCACCGAATCTGCTTCTGTTCGGCAATTTGGGTATTGCCCAGGCGCGCGAAATGCAAACGCCGGAAGTCATCGGTCTCGCCGAAAAAATCGGTGCGGACGCAATGTGTATTCACTTGAACACGGCCATGGAAGTGATTCAGGAAAATGGCGATCACGATTTTCGTGGTTCGCTGAAAGCTATCGAACGGCTCGTTGCCGAATCTCCCTTGCCGATCATTATCAAAGAAACCGGCTGCGGCTTTGCACGCGAAAGCGGCTTGCAACTTGTCGAAGCTGGCGTCCGCTGGGTTGATATTGCCGGTGCGGGCGGGACTTCGTGGACGGGCGTTGAAACCATTCGCAATCGCGCTTTGCGACATCTGGGCGAAGCGTTTTGGGATTGGGGCGTGCCGACCGCGGCTGGCGTCTGCGAATTGCGAAATCTCAATCTAAACCTGATTGCTTCGGGTGGCATTCGCACAGGCTTGCAAGCGGCGAAGGCGTTGGCGTTGGGCGCGAAAGTCGTCGGCCTGGCGCTGCCGATTTTGCGCGCTTATGTTTCCGGCGGAACTGAAGCGGTGGAAACTTTTCTGCGGAAGTTTTTTGAGGAGCTGCGTGTGGCATTAATGCTATGCGGGTGTCGAAGTGTCGCGGATTTGCAGCCTCGACATGCCATTGTCAGAGGCGAGTTACGCAACTGGTTGTCTCAGCGCAATTTTTCATGACCCGAATCTCCTGGCCCGATGCCGAAGAAGTCTGTCTGGTGACAGCGGTGGATGTTGAATTCAATGCCGCTGTTTCCCTGCTGACTTCGCGCCGCCTTTCGACCGAATTCCAAATCAAAACTTGCCGAGGCCGGATTGGCCGTCGTCGCATCACTGTTTTGCAATGTGGAATGGGCGCGCGCGGCTTTGCCGAAGCGCTGTCAAATCATTTGAAAAACAATCGCTACGACGCCCTGCTGATTGCGGGCTTAGCGGGCGGGCTTGATCCTCGGCTGAAATCTGGCGATGCGGTGATTTACCACTGCTGTCTCGATGCGCGCTTAAAAGAAAAGCCACCAAGTCGTGACCAAAACGCAAGCATTCACTGCAATCATGAACTCTCAATTTTCTTATCCAGTGCGTTGCGATCACGCGCATCGGACCGGCGCGGTTCGCAATGTTTTGAAGGTGCAGGACTGACGGTTGATCGGATCATCACCGAAGCTAAAACCAAAATCCTGCTCGGACGCGATTACTGTGCGTTGGCTGTGGATATGGAAAGTTACGATGTGCTGAGTGTTTGCGCGGCATCTAATTTGCCAGCCACCGTGCTGCGTATCATTTCAGATGAAGCCGGGGAGGATTTGCCTGATTTTAATCGGGCGGCAAACGCCGATGGCGGGATGAATGTTTGGCGAACGGCGGCAGTGATGGCAACTTGTCCAACAGCTTCTTACCGCTTTTTGCGCAGCATCGGGTCCGTACTCAAAAGCCTCCGGGAAAGCCTGCAAGTCTTTCTGAATGCGTAACTTGGTAAAGCCAAATGGCAAAAAAGAGAAGATAAAGCTTGGTTGACAAGGGAAACACCCGTCACCTAGAGTTTGGCGCTAATTTCAAGCGCGGCCCCGTCGCTGGCTCACAGCCGCTGCCGCAAAAGAAGTCCCCCCTTCAAGGAACATAAGGAGAAGACCCAATGAAAAATCTGGCACTCTCAGCGGTAGAGGCGCGGACCAGAATTGAAATCAAAGAGGGCACCTATAAAGTCGCTTCCACAACCTTAACCCTCACCACCAACGACCGTGTCGAATTGAAAACCATCACGCAGGAAATCGCCGATTTCGTGGCGCAAGTTCCTGTCCGAGAAGGAATGGTGCAAATCTCTTCGCTGCACACCACGGCAGGAATCCTGCTCAATGAAACGCAGGATGCCTTGCTCGGCGATATGAAAGCCATGTTCGAGCAGGTCATTCCGCGCGGAGTTTATTACAAACACAACGACCCGCTCTTTTCCGACTGTGACCGCCGCAACGCGGACGCTCATCTGCGCGCAATCATCGTCGGCCCCAACCTTTCGATCCCTATTGAAAACGGCAAGATGAAACTGGGAACCTGGCAGCAAGTCCTTTTCACGGAATTCGACGGTCCAAATAATCGCAAAGTTCACATTCAGGTCATGGGAATCTGAAGCTGAATTCACAAGATGAAAGCTTTCGTTACCGGTACGACCGGCTTCATCGGTGGCAACCTAGTGAGGGCGCTTCTGTCGGATGGTCACCAGGTGCGCGCACTGGTTCGCCCGCAAAGCGATCGGCGCAACATCGCCGGCTTGCCCATTGAACTCGCTGCCGGAGACTTGGACGATCCACAACAGTTGGCCGATCAATTGACGGGCTGCGACAACGTCTTTCACGTCGCAGCCCATTACTCTCTGTGGGCGAAAGACCGCGATGCCATTTACCGCGCCAACTTCGCCGGCACGAAAAACCTGTTGGCGGCGGCGCAAACCGCAAAGATCAAACGCTTCATTCACACCAGTTCCGTCGCCGCCATAGGTGTTCCCGCTGCGGGCACGCTCGCCAACGAAGAAACCCAAACCAAGCTTGACGCTCTGGTCAGCGATTACAAAAAGTCCAAATTCCTGGCTGAACAAGCCGCTTGCGAAGCCGCGCGAAACGGGTTGGATGTCGTCATAGTCAATCCGTCAACGCCAATCGGCGCGCACGACGTAAAGCCCACGCCGACCGGCGAAATCATCCTGCGCTTTTTGCAGGATCGCATGCCTGCTTATGTTCACACCGGATTGAACTTGATTGATGTTGATGATGTCGTGCGCGGCCACTTGCTGGCCTGGCAAAAGGGGCGTACCGGAGAGCGGTACATTTTGGGCCACCGCAATCTGACGCTGAAAGAAATGCTGGAAATTCTGGCGACAATCACCGGCAAACCAGCGCCGCGCTTTGCCGTGCCGCACGCGCTGCCGCTGGCGGTCGCCTTCGTGGATGAAATGATTCTGGCCAGGTATTTCGGCAAAACGCCCCACGTGTCTTTTTACTCGGTGCGCATGTCGCAAAAGGCCATGTATTACGATTCATCGAAAGCAGTTCGCGAACTCGGCCTGCCGCAAAGCTCGATTGAAAACGCGATTGAAAAGGCTGTCCGCTGGTTCCAGGCGAATGACTACGTTTAGCAGCCTCTTTTTCCGATCTGATCGCAAAGCCTGGGAGTAACTTTGTGGAAAAGGTTTTCTTGAAGCATATCCGAGAGGCTCCGAACTTTGCGGTCGTCGCTCACGCAACCTATTATTCGCGCGCCGGTGCAATCCGCCAGCGAACACTGATCTGTAATTCAATTTCCATGACCAAAACTTCTACACTTCTGCTTGCCTTCTTGCTGGCATTGACGTTTATGCAACAACCGCTGAGTCAGTTGTCCCGTCCGCGTGCGCGCGATTTGGGCATTGTTGTAGGCATTCTGCCGCCCGGAAAAAACAACGCCATCACCGATGTCGAAGGCGTTCGCGTTGGTCATGCCACGCTTGTCAAAGGCGATAACATTCGCACCGGCGTGACGGCCATTCTGCCGCACGGCGGAAATCTGTTTCAGGAAAAAGTTCCGGCGGCAATTCACGTCGGCAACGGCTTCGGCAAGCTGATGGGTTCGACGCAGGTCAACGAACTCGGCGAAATCGAAACGCCGATTCTCCTGACCGGCACGTTGAATGTGCCGCGAGTGGCGGACGCTTTGCTGGATTGGATGCTGGCGCTGCCGGGCAATGAGCAGGTACGTTCGATCAACCCTGTAGTCGGTGAAACGAACGATGGTTTTCTGAACGACATTCGCGGACGCCACGTCGGACGCGATGAAGTTTTAGCGGCGCTGAAATACGCCAAAGACGGCGAAGTTGAAGAAGGTTCGGTCGGTGCAGGAACGGGAACCGTCGCATTCGGATTTAAAG
>CAZRXE010001454.1:0-3911 GCA_964603695.1 uncultured Heliomicrobium sp. | reverse complement strand
TCATTGATAGCCATCTGGCTGGGGGGACTGGCCGCGCTTTTCGCACTCGGAAAGGTATTTTCCAAACTGACGCTGCGTTCGATTGAACAGGCCGATCCGAACGGAGAAACCACTTCCGGCGAAGCTTCGCTACGGGTTTGGTACAAACGCCTGATTAACGCGGCGGGCGTTTATTACTACCTTTCGCTGCCCGTCGTGGTTTTCCTGGTGTTGACCATCGCCGCTTCGCTCATTTACGTCTTTCTATGGATTGGCCGAATTCCAATCAAACTGGTGTTGGTTCTGGTTATCGGCGCGCTGATTACGATCTATCGAATGATTCATTCGCTGTTCGTCAAAATCGAAAGCCAGGATCCGGGACGCGCCTTGCTGCCGGAAGAGGCGCCGGAGTTGTGGCAGTTGACGCGCGAAGTCGCCGCCGCCGTTGGCACGCGCCCGATTGATGAAATCCGTGTTACGCCGGGGTGCGAACTGGCGGTTTACGAAAAAGGCCGCCGCCGCGAAAAAGCTTCCGACCGCGCCAAACGCATTTTGATTCTGGGCGTTGGCGTGTTGAACGATTTGAAGTTAAATGCTTTTCGCGCCGTGCTGGCGCACGAATACGGCCACTTTTCGCACCGCGACACGGCGGGTGGCGACGTGGCCTTACGCGTGGATCAGGATATGGTCAAGTTCGCGATTGCCATGATCGCGAGCGGGCAGGCCGTTTGGTGGAACATCGCGTTTCAATTCCTGCGCGTGTACCACTTCATCTTTCGCCGCCTGAGCCACGGCGCGACGCGCTTGCAAGAAGTGCTGGCAGACCGCGTGGCCGTGCGCAACTTCGGCGCGGAATCCTTTGAAGAAGGTTTACGCCACGTCATTCGCCGCGATGTCGAATTCAATTTCTCCGCGTCGAAGGAAATCGAACTGGCGCAAATGAATCAGCGCGCGCTGGCTAATCTTTATCAACTTCCCGCGCTGACAGGCACGCAGGACGAACCGGAAATCGAGCGCGAGGTCAACGAAATCATCGCGCGCCCGACCACTGAAGACGACACGCATCCAAGCCCGATTGACCGCTTTCGTCTGGCCGCCAAAATAGTTACGCGGACGATGCTGCCGGCCAACGGCCTGGTGTGGGAGTTGTTCGCCAACCGCGACAAACTGACGGAGGAAATGAGCAAGCTGATTGATGAGCGTGTCAAAGGAACCGCGGATTGAGATTCCCTGGGAGCGCAGGCGGCCTCGCGTGCCGGGCTTCCAATGAGATAATCCCAGCATGAAAACCACACGCCGAATCTTTCGTATCTTTGTTTTGCATTTGACGGTCTGCGCGATTGCCTTCGCGCAGACCGCTTCATTTTCGGCTGGACAATCACCCGACCGGATTTCGTCCGCTGAGTTTGCAACCATCGAAGGCATCTTTCACGACGGCCTCGGCACCTTCGCCGAACTGAAGCTGGCCAACAGCCTGATTGAACTTTCCGCCATTGACCAACCGCCGTTCGACCTTTCAGCCGGCGAAACCAAAATGCGTCAGGCCGCCGAGCGCCTGCCTGCCAATCATCCCAGCCGCAAAAAGTTTGAAACGGAAAAAGCCAACATCGCCGCCGCCACGGTGCAGGGCGCAGCAGCGTTACTGAGTCGCACTGACAAAACGGCGCTCGTTCGCGTGCATCATTCGGCCAAAGATTTCAGCAATGCCAAAGCGGCGGATTTGGTGCTCGAATTCCGAAGAGGGTTGATGTGGCCGATTTCGGTGAAGACGGAAAAGTCCAACAAAATTGCCGTCGCCGAAGGCCAAACACCGGAGCTTTTCGACAAATGGGCGGCGCGTTACTTCCAGGTTTCGGCTCAGGAGTTTGATGCCTTGCAGCGCGAAATCGGGCACGATTCGCTGACGAGTTTGAAAGCAAATTATCTGAACGTCTCGCGTTTGGCGGCGCAGGTGCTAATTCGCAAACTCGGTTTGACAAACGCGCAACCGGACGATTTCAGCCGCGCACGCATCACCAATCTGGAAGCAGCAAAGTTTCTCTTTCGACGTTTGCTGCAATTCAAACACGGCAATGACGGCAGCACGGTGATTATCTTCGACCGCGAAAGCAGCGCGGTGGCCTGGGAGTCGAAGCTGGAAGGAATTGATATTGAAAAGCTGACCGCCGAACGAATTTCTTTTCGCCCTTCGCGCCCGCGCAACGGACATCCGATTGCAACGGAATTCGGCGTGAAGATTGACGGCCAAGTAGTGGTGACTTTCCAAATCAAACACAAACGCGGCAAAGCGCGCGGCAGCGCACGGCAATACGAGTTTTCAGACATCACCACGCGGCTGATTATTTGAGTCAGCGGACGACTCGCACGTAATGCACGTATTCAATCGTCGCGTCGCGTTTGTACTGGCGGCCATTGTCGGCTTTGAAACGGCTGTAGTTTTGTTGAAAGGTTCTTGGTTCGCCGCGCAAACTCAGAATGCGGTTGATCTCTTCCAAACTCAGCACGCCTTCGTCGTTGTAACTGAGCAAAATGTGTTTCGCGCGCGCGTTGACGATCAAATCTTCCATTGCGGCGGCGGCTTCTTTCGCTTGGCAATAGCGGCTGCGCGGGTAATCGCGCATGCCTGTCACGCCGGAAAGCTCCGGGCGGTCATAAGCGGCGATGGTTTCCAGCACGTGGTAATTCGCGCCGTACTGCCGGTGGTTGTACGGCGGATCAAGATAAAGCACGTCGCATTCGATTTCGCGGACAAGTGCGTTGGCATCGCGTTTGAACGCTTTGCAACCTTTGACGTGATTGGAAAGCTCCAGCGGTTTCAGTCGCAGCGGTTTCAAGGCTGTGGCTTTGAACTTCTTCAAAAATGCGCCGTAAACGCTGGCTGTGTTGGCCACCTCGTCAATCGCTTCAAGCAATGACGCCAGCAAATAAAAGAACTCTGGCTGACTGAGCAAACTTCGCTCGCGCCATTCATCAATCGTCTGCCGAACGGCGTCGGCCTTCTCGGCGTTTTCCGCTGAATAATAAGCGCGGCCTCCCGCCGGGCCGTAATTTTCCGAAATGAATCCTGACGCGCCTTCCAATCCGTTGAGCAGCGCCAACACTTGCTCTGCCGGCAACGCGGCTTCGGGAATCACAGCGATGTACGCCTTTCGCAACCGCGTGAATCGCGGCGGGCGGTTGATTTCCAGATAGGCTTTGTTGAGTGCGAAGGCGTACTGCTGAAAGTCATTGGCGACAACACGCAATCCCAGCCGCTTGAACATTCGCCCGACCGCGCCCGTTCCGGCGAAGAGGTCACAAGCTGTCCGCTCGTCGCCTTCGCGGATGTCGCGCCAGACTTGTTCAATAAAAGGAAGCAGCGAGTGTTTGGATCCGATGTAGTTCATCCGTGATATTCGGCAATGACTTCGATCAATCCCACGATGTTGCGATTGAATTCAGGGAGGTCTTCGGCGGGAATCCAGTATTCCTGATGCGCTGCCCCGCCGACCGTCTGAACTTCGTAAGCAGCCAGGAAATCCGCATTGACACTAAAGCGCGTGACATAGCCGCTACGCTGCCCGCTTTTGGTGTTCCAATCACGGGCGATTTGCGTGGCGTAATCTTTGTTGAGCACCGGATAAAAGATCGGCTGTTCAGGCAGACGCGGTGGGAAGTGTTGATAGCCGGCGGCTTTTATCAATTCCAACTCTTCTTGTCCGACCGGACGAAACAGGATGGTGACTTCAGTCATGACCGCTCACTTGTCTCCAAACGAGATACCCAGGTCGCGCGCCGCCTGAATGACGTCATAATCGGTGGGGACTTGCTTGCGTTCTCTGACGGCGCTTTCCAAAGGAACGGTAATGATGGAAGAAGCCTGGTGAGCGACCATCACGTTGTATTCGCCACGTTCGATGGCTTGAATGGCGGCGCAGCCGAAACGAGTGGAG
>CAZRXE010001453.1:0-9267 GCA_964603695.1 uncultured Heliomicrobium sp. | reverse complement strand
GTTCCCGACTGCGGCGCGGGTTGAATCCGTTCCCTGCCAACGTTGCCACGCCAATGCCGTCGCCAATCCGAGCAAAAAGGTCGCCGCGACCAACCCCGCAATTTTTAAGCGCGGCCGGCGCAACGTGTTCGCCGCCGGCGCGCTGACTTCGGCAAATGCGGCGACAGCGATTTCCGGCAACGCCGCGTCCCCTCTCAGCAACCGGCGATGAAATTGCGGCACGTAATGCCCTTTCGGCATTTCAATAAGAATTTCGTCCCGCGCGCCTTCTTCGTCGTAATAACTCGACAGCCTTTTGCGCAAGACGTTGGCCTGGACGCGAACCACTGCATCCCGGCGCGGGTCGTAATCAGAGCCGCGCTGAAAAACTTCCACACCGATAGTGTATTCCTTCAAATCCCCTTCCTCGCCCGCCAGACTTTTGGCCACCGCATAGCGGAGAAACTTTTCCAGACTCTTGGCCTGGCGAAAGTGTTTGCTTTCCAGAATAAGGCCGATCTGGCGCTGAATTTGTTCCGGGCGGATTTCTTCCGCAGAAGGATTTTCCTCCGGCTGCTGATTCTGAAGATGTTGGGGCAGGTGTTGGGTTTGACTCATATTAGACCTCTGGTGAATTTTCCCGCCATGCCGAGCGTCTCTTAACGGTTAATGCACTCCGATAACCTTTCTTTTCAACTTTTGGACGAGTATAAGAGCGGGCAAAACACGAACAGTCCAGGAAAACGACTCTAGTTATAAGAGCGGGAGAGACACTGGTCAAGAATCCACTGAGACTGTCAGAGGCCGGCTTTACCTGGAATCCGAATCCACAATTCAAACCATTTCTCAATCCTGTTTTATGCGGAGGTCAATTATGTTGTTCAATCGGCGGAGCGCGTATCTTGGTCTTGCGGCGGTTCTGTTATCGTTGGTTCTGACGGCGGCCAATCTCTTTGCCCAGTCATCGCAGGGAACCATTACCGGGACGGTCTCGGACGCGCAGGGCGGGCGCGTGGCGAATGCGACAATCGCCGCGCTGCAACTAGGCACGAATCAAAAATTCAACGCGGTCAGTTCATCCGACGGCGTTTACGCCATTTCGTCGCTGCCCATAGGCGAATACGAAGTGACCGTCAGCGCGCCGGGGTTTTCCACCGCCAAACGCTCCAACGTCGTGGTCGAAGTCGGGCAGCGTTTGCGATTGGATGTTTCCCTGCAAGTCGGCGAAGTCACCAATACCGTCACCATTTCCGATGCCGTTTCGCGCGTGCAAACCGAGGCTTCCAGCCTGGGCACGACCGTCGAACGAGAGCGCATCGAAAATCTGCCGCTCAACGGACGGCACGTCTTCAATCTGGTCAAACTGGTTCCCGGCGTGCAGCCGCGCAACCGCTCCGCCGACGGATTCGCCGAAGTGGACAATCAAAGCTTTTCGCAAATCAGCTTCAACGGCGGCTCGGTTTACAGCAATCAGATTTTTCTGGACGGCGGATCGAATACAGTGCCGGTGCATAACGAAATCAGCGTTGTACCGATGGTGGATTCGGTGGAGGAATTCAAAGTCCAAACCAACGCGCTGGCCGCCGAATACGGCCAGACCAGCGGTGGAGTCATCAGCGTGGTAACGCGCAGCGGGACGAATCAATTTCATGGCTCGCTGTATGAATTCTTCCGCAACGACGCGCTGGACGCCCGCAATGCTTTCCTGACTCAGCGCGACCCGATCACCGGGCGCATCAAACCGATTTTGCGCTACAACCAATACGGCGGAACCATCGGCGGCCCGCTGCCGCTGCCGCGTTTCGGCCAGGGCGGCCCGGCAATCAGGAGCGGCAAAGACCGCACGTTTTTCTTCGCCGGATACGAACGTTGGAATTTCCGCACGGCGAACATCAACCGCGCCACCGTGCCGACTCAGGCGGAGCGCAACGGCGATTTTTCCAACACGCGGGACGGCAACGGCAATTTGATTCGGATTTACGATCCGGCCACCACGCGCGCGAATCCGGCGGGCAGCGGTTTCGTCCGCGATCCCTTCCCCGGCAACATCATTCCGCGAAACCGCATGGACGCGCTCAGTTTGCGACTGTTGCAATACCTGCCGCAGCCGAACGTCGCGCCGAATAATGCATTCACCAACGCCAACAATTACCTGACGCTGGTCGGATTTCCGATAGATCAGGCGCAAACCACCGTCCGCGTTGACCACAATTTCAGTGACAAGGACAAACTCTTTGGCCGCCATACCGTCACGCGCAATACGCGCATGAACCGCGCCTGGAACAACGGCGACGCCGACACCGACGCACGCGACGATCAGCGCGACAACCATCAATTCACGCTCAGCGAAACTCACGTTTTTTCGCCTTCGCTGATTAACGAGTTCCGCGCCAGCGTCGTGCGTCAATATCTGGTCTTTCAACATCCCAGCTTCGATCAAGGCTATCCGGCGCAGCTCGGCTTTCCAGCGATTTTTCCGCAGGACGCTTTTCCGCCGATTGTCATTGACGGCGTGCTGCCCTTCGGTTCCGGGCGCGGAGGTTTCGCGGGCGGACATCGCCGCCACCACACTGTCATGATTTCCGACAGTGTGACCTGGACGAAAGGTCGCCACGTTTTGAAATTCGGAACCGATCAACGCTGGAACCGCTTGAACTTCATCAATCGGTTGAATCCTTCGGGCAACTTCAGCTTCGGCGGCGCGTTGACCAACAACCCGCTGGCTCCGGCTGGAACCGGCGTCGGCTTTGCGACTTATCTGCTCGGCGAAGTTTCCGGCGGCAGCCAATCCGTGCGCCCGTTCTTTTCGTTCGACACGGCGTCGAACGGCAGTTACGCCCAGGACGATTGGAAAGTGACGCGGCGTCTGACCTTGAATCTGGGCTTGCGCTACGATTACGCCACCGGGCCGGTCGAACGCTGGAATCGCAGTTCCAACTTCGATCCGTTCGTCACCAACCCTGAAACCAACACCAAAGGCGCGCTGCTTTACGCCGGCGTGACCAAAGACCGCCACTTCACGCTTCCGCCCAAAACCAATTTCGGCCCGCGCGTGGGCTTTGCCTGGGATGTCAACGGCGACGGCAAATTCGCCGTCCGCGCCGGATTCGGATTGATTTACAGCAGCATCGAAAGCGGCGACACAGCGGGCGACACCTCGAATTCGCTGGGCTTTAGCGTGGACACGCCGTTTGTCGCGCCCGGCGGCGCGCCGCAAAAAGCTTTTCAATTTTCGGTCGGCCCGTCGTCGTTGCTGATTCCGCGCGGAGTCGCTGGCGGCCCGTCGGCCTTTCGCGGCCAGAACGTGCGCTTTCAGGAATTGCGCCAGCCGACGCCCTACGTCCAACAGTGGAACCTGACACTTCAGCGCGAGCTGTGGGGCAAGTTCGTTTTGGCGGCGACTTACGCCGGCAATCGCGGAGTGCATCTGTTCGGCGGCAATTACGATTTGAACCAACTCGACCCGGCGAATTTCTCGCTCGGCCTTGCCTTGCAGGATCAAGTGCCGAATCCGTTTCGCGGACAAATCACAACAGGCGCGCTGTCCGGCGCAACCATCTCGCGCAGCCAATCACTGCGCCCATTCCCGGATTACCTGAGCGTGGGTTTGCTGGCCAATCACGGCGCGTCCAGCACCTATCACTCGTTCCAATTCACGGCGGAGCGACGTTACTCCAACGGGCTAAGCGCGCTGATTTCGTATACCAACGCCAAACAGATCAGCGATTCGTTCGCGATTGCCGGTGGCGGCGGCGGCGCGGGCGATTTCCGCATAGGGCGTTTGGATCGCCGATTGGATCGCGCCATTGACGAAGCCGACGTGGCGCAACGATTGGTAGTCAGCGCCGTTTACGAACTGCCCTTCGGCAAAGGCAAACGCTTTTTGCAATCGGGCGTGATGAATCACATCGCCGGCGGCTGGCAAACCAACACCATCGTCACCTGGCAATCCGGCCTGCCGCTGACGGTGCGCGGCGCGAACAACTTCACGGGCATAAACTGGCCTAACATGGTTTGCAATCCGTCCATTGACAATCCCACCGCCGACCGCTGGTTCAACACGGATTGTTTCCGCAATCCGCCGAACTTCGTCATCGGCAACGTGCCGCGCACGCTGCCTTCGACGCGCGGCCCGGATTACAAAGACGTGGCGCTGTCGGTCTTCCGCAACATCAAGCTGACGGAAAAGTTCAACCTGGAATTTCGCGGCGAAGCCTTCAACGCTTTCAACTTCGTCAACCTGGGCGACCCGAACGTCAGCTTCACGCCGAACGCGCAAGGCACGAACGCCAACGCGAACTTCGGCAAGGTGCTGAGTTCGCTGCCCGCGCGGCGAATTCAATTGGGGCTGCGGTTGTCGTTTTAACCTCGCTGGCCGATCCCGCGCAGTTTTGGTGGTTCGCGCTCTACGCCGGTATTATGCAATGGCGTCAGAGCGCGACTTTTTATCCACGAGGTGTTTTATGTACGGACGAGTGAGAGCCACTTATCACAACGGCGCGTTTATTCCCGCCGTTCCCATTGCAATGCCCGAAGAAACCGAAGTCGAACTGGTCATCGAACCGGCGTCGGCGGAAGCGGTGCCCGCCTCGGGTTCAATTCAACCACCGCTGATTACCGACCCTGCCGAGCGAGCGCGGTTGTGGGAAGAGATCATTGCAAGTATGCAATCGCATCCGCTCTCTGCCGATGCGCCGCGTTTCACACGTGATGAACTATATGATCGCCATATATGAATGCCGTTGATACGAACATTTTGCTTTATGTCCATGATCCGCGCGATCCGGTCAAACAGGCGACGGCGACGAAATTGACGACTTCGCTGCCGGACGGCGTGTTACTTTGGCAAGTTGCCTGCGAATATGTGGCCGCCAGCCGTAAGTTCGTCGCTTTCGGCCTGAGCCGGCAGCAAGCTTATGACGACATTTTACGGATCGAGAGTTTGTGGCGCTTTACGCCGCCTACTTGGCAGGTGTATACGCGCGCGGATGATTTACGCCAACGTTTCTCGTTATCGTTTTGGGATTCAATGATTGTCAGCGCCTGTCTCGAAGCCGGCGTGACGCGCCTTTATTCGGAAGATTTCGACGCTTACAAAACCATTGACGGACTTCGACTCGTCAATCCATTCAAACCCTGACTGCCGTTTCCGCCGCCGTCGCGCGGCGAGCGGTTCCCTTTTACCCATGAAATTACGACGACTCTTTTTGAGCGCACTTTTGCTGTCGCTGGGCACGATCACTTTGCCGGCGCAAACCAAAACTTTCGATCTGGTTGTTTACGGCGGCACTGCGGGCGGCGTCATGACCGCCGTCGCCGCCGCGCGCGAAGGCTTGAACGTGGCCTTGCTCGAACCCGGCAAACACCTGGGCGGAATGGTCACGGGCGGACTCAGCCGCACGGACTTCGGCAAGAAAGAAGTCATCGGCGCGATTGCTTTGGAGTTTTATCAACGCGCCGGCAAAAAGTATGGCCGCGACATCGAATGGATGCCCGAACCGCGCGTGGCCGAAGCCGTTCTCAACGAATTGATCGCCGAAGCCAAAACCGTCACGGTCTTCCTGAACCACCGGCTGAAGGAAAAAGGCGGCGTCAAAAAACAAGGCGCGCGCATCATCGAAATCACTATGGAAAACGGCGCGCGCTTTGCCGGCAGCGTCTTCGCCGACGCCACTTACGAAGGCGATTTGATGGCGCAGGCCAAAGTCAGTTTCACCTGGGGACGCGAATCCTCAGCGCAATACGGCGAGTCGCTGGCGGGCGTCCGGCCCAAAGACCGCAATCATCAATTCGATTTCGTGGTCTCGGCCTACGACGAAAACAAACGACTGTTGCCGGAAATTCAAAAAGAACCGCGCGGCGAAATCGGCGCGGGCGACCGCAAGGTACAGGCATATAACTTCCGCATGATCCTGACCGACGATCCGGCCAATCGCCTGCCCTTCGCCAAACCGGCGAGCTACGATCCGAAACGCTTTGAACTGGCCGCGCGCTGGTTGCAGGGCTTCGTCAAAGACAAAGACCGCGCGCCGCGCATGAATGAAATCCTGCTGCCCGCGCAAATCGCCGGAAAGCAAAAATGGGACTTCAACAATCGCGGCGCGTTTTCGACCGATTACATTGGCAAAAGCTGGGACTATCCGAACGCCGGTTACAAACGCCGCGCGGAAATCTGGGCGGATCACAAACGCTACACCGAAGAACTGTTTTACTTCCTGCAAAACGACCCGCGCGTGCCGAAAGAAACTCAGGCCGAAGTCGCCCGGTTCGGCTTGTCCAAAGACGAATTCGCGGACAACGATCACTGGCCGTATCAGCTTTACGTCCGCGAAGCCCGGCGAATGGTCGGCGATTTCGTCGTCACGCAAAAAGACATTCAAACCGACTTGAGCAAACCCGATGTGATTGCGATGGGCAGTTACAACAGCGAATCGCACAACGTGCAACGCTACGTCACGCCCGAAGGCAACGCCCAGAACGAAGGCAACATGGAAGTCGCCGTCACGCCCTATCAAATTCCGTATCGCATCCTGCTGCCGAAAAAATCCGAAACGACAAACCTGCTCGTGCCAGTCTGCTTTTCGGCCAGCCACGTCACTTATTCGACGCTGCGCATGGAACCGCAATACATGATGATCGGCCAAGCCGCCGGCATCGCCGCGAAAATGGCCATTGCCGAAAAGGTCGCCGTGCAAGCGATCAACTCCCGACACCTGAGCGATAAACTGAAAAGCCTGGGCGCGGTGTTTGAATGGAAAAAGCCGGAAGCTGCCAAATGAACCAAATCAACGTTATGAACTCATCTCTTTCCCGACGCGACTTTTTGAACCTGACCGGCGCGGCTTCGCTGACGGCAATTGCCGCTTCCGCCGACGCCGCAACGGAATACGATTTATGCATTTACGGCGGAACCGCTGCCGCCGTCGCCGCCGCCGTCCAAGCCAGGCTGATGGGCAAAACCGTCATCATCGTTTCGCCGGACAAACACCTGGGCGGGCTTTCGAGCGGCGGGCTGGGCTTCACAGACACCGGCAACAAAGCCGTCATCGGCGGACTGGCGCGCGAGTTTTACCATCGCGTTTACCTGCATTATCAAAAGCCTGAAGCGTGGCGGCAGGAAAAGCGCGAACAGTTCGGCAACAAAGGACAAGGCACCGTGGCGCTGGACGGCGAAAATCGCACGATGTGGATTTTCGAGCCGCACGTCGCCGAAGCCGTCTTTGAAGACTTCATCCGCGAATACAAAATCCCCGTCGTTCGCAACGAATGGCTGAATCGTCAAGCCGGCGTTCGCAAAGCCGGCGCGCGAATCGTTTCCATCAAAACGCTGAGCGGAAAAACCTACACCGCGAAGATGTTCATTGACGCCACTTACGAAGGCGATTTGATGGCTGCCGCCGGCGTCGGCTATCACGTCGGGCGCGAATCGAAAGAGCAATACGGCGAGCAATGGGCCGGCGTACAAACAGACGTGCTGCATCACCGCCACCACTTCGGCGCGGTCAAGGAAAAGATCAGTCCTTATTGGATTCCCGGCAATCCACAGAGCGGCGTGCTGCCGCGCATCAGCGCCGCTCCGCCCGGCGATTACGGCGCGGCGGACAAGAAAGTCCAGGCTTATTGCTTCCGCATGTGCCTGACCGACCTGGCGGACAACCGCGTTCCCTTCCCCAAACCTGCGGGCTACGATCCGAAACAATACGAATTGCTGCTGCGAATTTTTCAGGCGGGCTGGCGCGAAACCTTCCAGAAATTCGACCGCATTCCAAATCGCAAAACCGACACCAACAATCACGGTCCCTTCAGCACGGACAACATCGGGATGAATTACGACTATCCCGACGCCGATTACGCACGCCGCCGCGCGATCATCAGCGAACACGAGCAATATCAAAAGGGTCTGCTCTGGTTCATCGCCAACGATCCGCGCGTGCCTGCCGACGTGCAGCAGGAGTTTCGCCAATGGGGCTTGGCGCGCGATGAATTCAAAGACAACGGCAACTGGCCTCACCAGATTTACGTCCGCGAAGCCCGCCGTATGCTCGGCGCTTATGTGATGACTGAAAACGAATTGCTGAAAAAACGTCCGACGCCCGATCCGGTGGGAATGGGTTCTTACGGCATAGATTCGCACAACATCCAACGTTACATCGTCGGCAGCGGCAAAGACGCTTACGTCCAAAACGAAGGCGACATCGGCGTTTCAACCAACGGCCCGTATCAAATCGCTTATGGTTCGTTGGTTCCGAAACGAGGTCAGGCCGACAACCTGCTCGTTCCGGTCGCCGTGTCGAGTTCGCACATCGCCTACGGCAGCATTCGGATGGAGCCGGTGTTTATGATCCTCGGCCAATCCGCAGCAACGGCTGCGGTGCTGGCGATTGATGGAAAGATGGCGGTGCAGGATGTACCATATGCCAAGCTACGCGAACGATTGTTGCAGGATAAACAGGTGCTCGAATTTATGAAGTAGTTATTGGTCATTTGTCGCTTGTCCTTTGCCTTTGGCTTCCAACAAGTTCGCTCCTGGTGCAAGACAAATGACATGTGACCAATGACCAATGACCAATTTTATGGACACAACCTACGATGTTCTTATTGTAGGCTCCGGCGCATCAGGCGGCACGGCGGCCTATACCCTCACCCAAAAAGGCGTGAAATGCCTCGTGCTCGAAGCTGGGCCGGAAGTGGATTTCCATCGGCAGCGCACGATGAAGCCCGTCTATGAATTGCCTTATCGCGGCCTCGGCAAACCGGGCAAGCTGGAATTGATTTATCAGGCGACGGAATTCAACGCGCATCAGTGGGTAGACCAGGAAGTGCCTTACACTTTCGCGCCCGGCAAGCCATATAGCTGGGGCCGCATTCGGATGGTGGGCGGCAAGACGCGCTTCTGGGGCCGGATGTCGTATCGGCTGAGCGATTACGAATTCAAAGCGAAAGATCACGACGGCTACGGCGACAACTGGCCCATCAGCTATGCCGACCTTGCGCCGTACTATGACCGCGTCGAACCGATCCTGCGCGTCGCTGGCCGCAAGGAAGGCTTGCCGCAATTGCCCGCTGGCATCTTAGCGCCGGACGAATCGCCCGATGGTCTCATCCTGCAACGCATCGCTACGCAGGCCAGAAAGCACGGCACGACCGTCACGAAGATTCGCCGCGCGCTCGGCGATGGACAGTTCGCCAGTTCGCATAATTTGTTGCTGCCCGATGCCTACGCGACCGGCAAGCTGACGATTGTGCCGAATGCGGTTGTGCGGGCTGTCACTGTGGATAAGAAAACGG
>CAZRXE010001452.1:0-3408 GCA_964603695.1 uncultured Heliomicrobium sp. | reverse complement strand
TTTCCAACGATCCCAACCGCCCGCTTTCGTGTGCGCGTCAGCGTCGGGAATCATCCGCGCCAGACAAATCATCAAGCCAATCGCCAGTTCGGCCACGGAATTCGTGTTCTGTTCCGGCGTCCAACTGACGACGATGCCCGCGCGCGAAGCCGCTTCCAAATCCACGTTGTCCATTCCGACGCCCGCGCGCGCAATGACTTCCAATCGCGTTCCGGCTTCGATGATGTCGCGCGTGATTTGCGTCTGGTTGCGCGCAATCAACGCGCGGAAGTTCGGAATCATCGCCCGCAAGCGATCCGGCTCTTTCCACAAGTTCGGCTCGAAAACAGAATCAAACCGCGCACGCAGCTTGTCCATTTCTTCGCCAATGATGTTTTCGGTAATTAAGACTTCAGGCATGCTTATTTCAATTCCACCCGTTGGTAGTTTTTGAGCGCCCACAACGCAATCGCCACGCCCAACAACGGCATCGCGCCCGCCATAAAAAACACCGGCTGGTAAGAAAACCGATCCACGATCACGCCGGTGACAATCGGAAAGATCAATCCGCTGACGCCGTTGGCCACGCCGGTCAAACCCGTGACGCGCGCCACAGCGGAATTCGGAAACACGTCCGAGATTGAAGCGAACATGTTCGCCGACAAAAACGTGTGTCCCAGCAACACCAGCGAAATCATCGCAATCGCCATCGGCACGCTGCCCGTGAGCGGCACAACGAAGCTGAGCAAACACAGCGCCGCGCCGAACAGCAAGGTCGAACGCCGCGCGGACTTCACTTCCAACCCTTTCTTCAGCAACCACGCTGCGGCGATGCCGCCGCCGATGCTGCCGATGTCTCCGAAAATGAAGGTGACGGAATTGAAATAGGCGCTGTCTTTGACGCTCAAGCCGCGCACGTCGTGAAAGTACTTCGGCATCCACAGCAAATAAAAATCCACGACCGCGCCCACCCAAAACCGGCACAGCATCAAGCCCCAAGTTTGCGGCAGTCGCAGCAATTGCGCGTTGGTCGGCGCGGGTTCGCTCGTCGGGGTTTCGGCGTCTTGATCGCTGTTGATGTATTGGCGCTCGGCTTCGGTCAAGGAGGGATGATCTTTGGGCTGGCGATAAATCAGCCACCACGCCGAAGCCCACAGCAATCCAAGCGCGCTCGGAACCAGAAAGCCTATCCGCCAGCCGTAAGCTTCGCGGATCGGGATAATCAAATAAGCCGCGATGAACGCGCCCAACATCGAGGCGCTGTTGAACACGCCGATGGCAAACGCGCGTTCGCGCACCGGGAACCAACTGGCGACGATTTTGTTGCCGCCCGAATAGTTCCCGCATTCGCCCGTGCCCAGCCAGAAGCGGAAAAAGCGAAACTGCTGCATGGAAGTCGCAATCGAATGCAGCCCGTTGCCCACCGACCACCACAACACCGCGAAAGCCAGTCCAAACCGCACGCCCGCGCGATCCATCAACCAGCCCATCGGGAATTCGCCGACCATCATCCCCGCGCGAAACACCGCGCCAATCGTGCCGAAAGCCGTGTTCGACAGATTGAATTCTTTGGTGATGTCGCTGCCCAGCACGGCCAGCGCCTGCCGGTCAACGAAGTTCAAAACCGTCACGCCAAACAACAGCGCCAGAATCCACCAACGCACCTGCCGATAGACCGGCGGCATCGCCAAACCTTCCTCGTTCTGCTGTGTTATTGCTCGGTTCATTTCCGGTCTTGAAACTTTTCATTTTCCATTTGTGATTTTGGATTTGTCATCGTTGGTGTGCGACAAAAACGCAATGACAAATGACAAATCCAAAATCACAAATGGAAAATTCTTCTAAAGGTTGACGACAAGTTGATCCCTTATCGCGCTTCTTTACAGCCCGTAAGCTTCCAGGTATTTGACGCCCGTGCCGGTATTGAACAGCACGACGCGCTCCGTGGCCGACACTTGCCCGCTGCTGAGCATTTTTTTCAAAGCCGAAAAACAAGCCGCGCCTTCGGGAGCGCAAAAGATGCCTTCTGCCGCGCCAACAACTTTGGTGTCGGCAATCATTTCTTCGTCGGTGACGGCCACGGCTCCACCGCCGCTCCGGCGCAAAATGTCGAGCATAATGAAATCGCCGATGGCGCGCGGCACGCGCAAGCCCGAAGCCGCCGTGTGCGCGTTCTCGAATTCCGGCGCTTCGTCCCAACCGTTTTCGTAGGCACGAACAATCGGCGCGCAACCTGCGGCCTGAATGGAAAACATGCGCGGGCGCTTCGAGCCGATCCAGCCCATCGCTTCCATCTCGTCGAAGGCTTTCCACATGCCGACCAAGCCCGTGCCGCCGCCGGTCGGATACAAAATCACGTCAGGCAATTCCCACCCGAACTGTTCAGCCAATTCGTAGCCCATCGTTTTTTTGCCTTCGATGCGGTACGGCTCTTTCAAGGTCGAAACATCAAACCAGCCTTCGGCCTCTTTGCGCCGAGCGACTTCCGCGCCGCAATCAGTAATTAAGCCGTCAATCAATGTGACGTGCGCGCCCAGTTGCTGGCACTCAATGCGATTGGCCGCCGGCGTATCGCGCGGCATAAAGACGTAAGCGTCCAAGCCCGCCGCTGCCGCGTAAGCCGACATCGCGCCGCCGGCATTACCCGCCGTGGGAATGGCGACTTTTTTGACGCCCAATTCTTTGGCCATCGAAATGGCCGCCGTCTGGCCGCGCGCTTTGAACGATCCGGTCGGATTCGCGCCTTCGTCCTTGATGTACAGTTCCGGCATGCCGACGAGCGCGCCCAAACGTTTGGCGTGCGGCAGTGGCGTCCAACCTTCGCCCAGAGTGACAATGTTTTCATCGCTGACAACCGGAAGCACTTCGCGGTAACGCCACAGCGAGGACACGCGGCCTTTCAGACTGTCTTTGGTCAGTGTCTGGGCCGCCGCCTGTAAATCGTAGCGAACCAGCAAAGGCTTGCCCGCTTCGGAAAGGTTGTAAATTTTGTTTGGTTCGTAGGTTTTGCCCGTCTTCGAGCATTCGAGGTGAGTAACAAACATTGAGCGATTTCCTTTTTCAGTCATCGGCGGTTGAGATACAACTCGCCCGCGTAATCATCCAGTCCCGTCAGAACGCGATCCAGAAAGCCTACCCTTCCGAGGACGTTCCGGTTGAGCCACTCGTCTTTGGCAAAGAAGACCATTACCTCAAAGTCGTAATTTTCCACGGTCATCGTGACCGAATGGCCGTAGGCATCAAAGTGGCCGGTTGCGGTGCCAAAGCTTCTCAAGTAACCGCTTTCGATATTTACCCCCAACAATTCTCCGTGGGCGCGCTCGAAAACACAGTTACTTGCGCCACAATCAAGTTTCGCCATCACGTCCACCGTGATTGGCCCCAAGCTGAGGCTGATGGGCACGTTGATTCCATCTTCGCGGGTGTCGT
>CAZRXE010001451.1:0-11661 GCA_964603695.1 uncultured Heliomicrobium sp. | reverse complement strand
CCTTGCAAGCAGGTAGCTGTGTATCGCTCTGCCTGCGTCAGGGCGATCGCAAAACGATTCGGGAAACTGTTGGGCTTGCGGTATCGCGGCGGGCGGAATGATGTAGCGACAAAAAAGTAGGACAACTGGTGGAAAATGCTTGCCGTTTTGTAGGTTCTGCCTACAATTCCCTTCGCCTTTAACCGAGGCGTTTTCAAATTTCTGCTTCAGGTTTTACTTATACAAAGAATAATTCCCACTACTTCTTTGTGAGAAAAACACATTGGCATCCAAACAAAACAAGATTTTTATCGAGGGCGAAGTCCCTCTGTGTCCACCCCTATGTACCTAACACCTTCTCCCATGATTTTTCACCGAGTAGTAAGAATAATGCGACATTTAGCGTGGTTACTTTTTATTACCGTGCTAATCGCGCAACCAAACAGCACGGCCGCTTTTCAGCAGCCGTCCGCCGGGCAAGTTCAGGTTGAAACTCAGTTACGAAACCTGGTTGAAAGTTATTACGCGGCGTATCAACGGCGTGACGCGGCGGCGATGACGGCGCTGTGGAGCGTGCAATCGCCCGATCTCGCTGCGGCGCGCAAACAGTGGGAAACGCTGTTTGCGACGGCGGCGCGAATCGAACTCAAAAGCTTGAGCATCAGCCGTCTGGAAATCAACGAAGACCGTGCGCGGTTGCGCGTGCAGGTTGAATTGAATTCGTATGACAAGGAAGGAAAGCCTTTCGCCGGCGGAAGCGGCAAACGTTACCGCACGATGGAATTTGCCCGCGAGCAGGCAGGTTGGCGCATCCGGCGTCTTACCAGTACGGAACGAGACCTGGCGGCGGCAATCATCAAAGTGGAAACCGAGGCGGAACGCCTGCAGTTGCTGGCGAAGGAACCGGAATTGATTTCTTCCGAACTGCAAAATGCCTTGTTGGCTCACGCGGACGGATTACTGAAAAAACACGATTACGAACCTGCCATGAGCTTTTTCAATCTGGCTTTGAAAGCGGCGGAAACGTCAGGCGTGAGTTACGACATCGCCGCTTGTTTAACTCAAAGAGCGGATGCTTATGATTTCCAGTACTTATACGAAATGGCATTGGCGGATCATAAAAGAGCACTGACTCTGGCCGAATCCATCGGCAATAAGAATTTGCAATTGAGCATAAATGCCAAAATCGCGTTGGTGTATAGAGATTTAGGAAACCCGCGTCAGGCCATCGAGTACAACACGCGCGCGCTTGGTTTGTGCGAAGAGCTTGGCAATAAGGAGAAACTGGCGAGTGTTACCGGCAACATGGGGTTTCTTTACTCTGATTTAGGAATAGTCATCACGCAAATACGTTACTATGAAAAAGCCCTGAAGCTATTTGAAGAATTAAAAGACTCAGGTGGAGTAGCAATCATCTATCACAACCTGGGAAGTATTTATCAGAAGGCAAATAACCCTACTCAAGCAATTGAGCTTTATAGAAAAGCGCTTGCGCGTGTTCCTGCTTCCGGGTTTGGAGATTTTCCGGCCACGATCTGGCGCGAGTTAGGACACAGTTACCTCAAGCTGCATGATTTCGCCGCAGCCGGCGAAGCATTTTCGACCAGCAAAAAATTGGCCGAGGAGGTGGGGGCGAGACATGCGATAGCTGCCGCGTTGGTAGGGTTGGGTAACCTGGAATACGAGCAGCAGAAATGGCTTGAAGCGGAGAAGTACTATTCCCAGGCTTTCGCTTTGAATGAATCCGCCAATCGCTCTAACTTTTACGTGGCGAATTGTTTGGGACGAGTACATTTGAAGCTGGGAAAAGTTACCGAGGCGCTGAGGTTTTTTGACTCGTCATTGACCGATCCCAAAGTTCGGAACAAGGCTACTTTTTGGGAAGTTTATACGGGGCAAGGTCAGGCGTTTTCGTTGCTTAACAAGCCTGATGCCGCCGAGCGAGCCTTTCAACAAGCAATAGATGTGATTGAAAAGCAGCGAAATCAATTGTTGGCAAATGACAATTTGCGCCAAGGATACTTTGAAGACAAACTTGCTCCGTACCATCAGATGATCCGCCTTTACATCGAGCGGCAGCAGCCATTGCAGGCGCTGAAAGTCGCGCAGCAAAGCACTGGTCGAACTTTGTCGGAGGTCTTGGCTGGTCCCCGCTCGGATCCGGGGCAATGGATGAGCGGGGAAGAAAAAAACGAAGAGCAGCGATTGCGAATGGCGCTGGTTTCGGCGACAGGCCGATTGGAGTGACAAAAGGCAATACCTAAGACCGACCCGGCTCAAGTCGCTGCTTTGCAAGATCAGGTCGTCAAATTACAAGGGGAGCGCGAACTCTTTCAGACACTGTTGCTTGCTCGTCACGAAGACATTGCCCGGCGACAGGGGATTGTATCGCCGTTGTCTTTGCCGGAAGTTGCGGGATTGCTGGATGAACAGACCGTGGTGTTGAACTATTTGGTGACAGAGCAGACGACTTATCTTTTTCTTTGTACCAACAAAGAATCCGGCTTTGCCGTCAAAACGATTCCCGTGCCGCGTCGCGAATTGCTGCAAAAGACGCAACTGTTGCGACAGCGATTGGCGAATCGCGACGTGAGGATTCAAGCTGCGGCGGCGGAATTGTTCAAGTTATTGCTGGACCCGGTGCAAAACAGCATTCAAGGGAAAAAGCATCTGATTGTGATTCCCGATGGACCGTTGTGGGAATTACCCTTTCAAACGCTGCGTACAGCCCAATCGCGTTATTTATTGGAAGACTACACGATTTCCTACGCGCCTTCTTTGCCGGCATTGAAGGAAATGAGCAAAGCTCCGCGTCGTCCGACACCTCATTCCAACTCGTTATTGGCTTTTGGTCCGCCTCCTGTTCAGGCGCAACCGCAAGCCAATGCTTTTATGTCGGCGGAATTCGCCCCATTGCCGGAAGCTGAAAAACAAGTGAAGGAATTGGGGCGACTTTTGAGTGCCGATGTTCGCCTGGGGCAAGACGCGAGTGAGGCGTTTTTCAAACAGGACGCGGGCAAGTATCGGATTCTGCATTTTGCCACCCACGGAGTATTGAACGATCTAAACCCTATGTATTCGGCGCTGCGACTGGTTCCGACAGAATCCGAAGACGGATTACTGCAAAGCTGGGAGGTTTTGAATTTAAACTTGAATGCGGATTTGGCGGTGTTGGCCGCGTGTGAAACCGGACGCGGGCGTGTCGGCAACGGCGAAGGACTGATTGGATTGTCCTGGGCGTTTCTGGCGGCGGGTTGTCCGACGACGGTCGTCAGTCAATGGGCGGTCGAATCTTCCAGCACTACGCAGTTGATGCTGGAATTTTACCGGCAACTCAACCAAACGAACCCATCGTCGTCTGCGGCGGAAAGCCTGCGTCAGTCGGCGCTGAAATTGATGCGCGACAAGCGATACCGCCATCCCTTTTTTTGGGCAGGCTTCATCACAGTCGGGCGAAGATGAACAGACCCGCGCGCGTCATCAAGCATTTGGCTGCAGTGAGCTGCCGCTTGCCGGTGCGCGCGGTGCTGTTTAATGCAAACCGGATTCTCCCAGTTGCCGCTGAGCACAATAGCGGATTAGTTCGGAGCGATTTTTCAGGTTCAATTTGGCCATGATCCGCGCGCGGTAAGTGTCCACGGTTTTGCTGCTCAACTCCATCTGTTTACTGATGTCTTTTGAGGTATACCCGCGGGCGATCAACTTCATAACCTGTTCTTCGCGATCACTCAGTTCAGCCTTGTGAGATGGGTCGTTGTTTTCGCTCATGACTAAATCAATCAGGCAGGAAACCATCTCCCGACTTATGTAACTTGCGCCTGTCGCCACGATCCTGATGGCTTCAAAAAACTCTTCTGGCGCAGCCTGTTTCAGCACGTAGCCGTTGCATCCGGCTTTGAACAGGCGCTGAAAAGCTTGTTTGTCTTTGTTGCTTGCCAGGGCCAGCAGCTTCACTT
This sequence comes from uncultured Heliomicrobium sp., assembly GCA_964603695.1. Lineage (GTDB taxonomy): Bacteria > Acidobacteriota > Blastocatellia > RBC074 > RBC074 > RBC074. Next base: position 7,726 of record CAZRXE010001451.1, on the reverse strand, counting down.
TCGGGCAGGCTTTTTTAATTGTTCTGACCACTTGCGGGCTGGATTGTTCGGGCAGTTCAGCCGTCACCAACACCACATCCGGAGTAAGCGCGCTGATGGAATCGAGCGCATCGGTTGAACTGTTACCCGCATCTCCGATTACCTGCATTCCTTCTTGAGAGCGAATCAGTTCCGCAATGGCTGCTCTCATAATCGTTTGTGGCTCCAGGACGAAGAGCCTGATTGATTGATTCATAATCTGTCGGATTCCTTCTGTGTTTGAATGAAGGCAGGAAAATCCTTAAAGCCTGGAAAATTCCTTCTGTCAGAAATACACGCGAAGTTTGTAGGTATATTTATCGCGGGCGGTTTTTTTTTGCAGATTATTCCAACCAGCCGTCAGCGTCGGCGTGCTAGCGTTCACCGCGTTGATTGTGCAGGATTTGTTTCAGGAAGAATTGAGCTTGTGTCGAATTCGGGTTGGCGGCCAGCAATTGGCGGAACTCAGTTTCGGCTTCCTTCAGCATTCCGGCGCGCGAGTAAAACAAACCCATCAGCAAATGTGAGCCGCCGAGTTCGCGGCGTCCGCGCTGCAAGGCGGCGGCGTGCTTTCGCTCGATGACTCTGAAGCGAAGGTGAGGTTCCGTTGTTGATGGCAGTATGGATTCCTCACTGCCTTTATTGATTGTGAGCTGCCAACCGTAGACCTTTCCGCGCGGTAATGATTTCGGCGTTTTCCATTCGTTGGTAGTCAGGTTTTCACTGGAAATTACTTCTATCAGATTCTCATCGTAAACCGTCACCACGTATCCGGTCGCTCCATTCACTGCCGGCCAGCGAAATTGCGGAGAGTCGGTTTCAATGGCAGTGCCGTTTGGGAAAAGTTGTTTGGCGGCATCAGCAGAAGCTTGATGGCCTTCGCTCATCAATGCGCCCAAAGACTCACCGCTGGCAGGCTTTTTCGTTGTGGAGTTGAGCGGCAGCTTTTGTTCGACCAGTGCATCGCGCAACAACTGCTGCTCTTCCACAGTCAATTGCGCCAATCCTTCAATGCCGCCGTTCGAGTTGACGGCGATAATTCCGTTTACGTCATTGAGCTTCACAGTAAGCGGATTGAGCGAGGTAGAGGAATTCAACGGCGAAGAATCATCCTCCTTCCGGCTCCGGATCAGATTGACTTCTGAAGGCAAGGTTTCGTTTGCGGGCAGAAACTGCCAAGCCGCAATGCCCAGCGCGGCCAGAACAAGACCCGCTGTAAGAGCAGGCTTCCAGGCGGGTAAAAAGGCAAAGCGGCGAAGACGCTTTTTCCATTCCTTCCACCAGACGGAATGTGTTGCGGGTCGGATGGGCTGAGGGCTTTCCAGCGCGGATTTAACAGCCATCATTTCAGCCACGTCGTTACGGCAGTTTTGACACGAATTCAGGTGCGCGACGATTTCTGTTCGGAATTCTTCTGCCGGCATTTCATCGACAAAAGCTTCTTTCTCTTCGTAAGAAAGACACTCGCCGGTCAAAGACCCTGAAAAAAGTCTGCTCCGCAACAGAGAGGTGGTCATTGCCAACGTACCCCCTCTTCCTTCGGCGATTCGCGTTCTGCATTCGCCGCAAACTTGCAGGTGATCCGTCAGCGCCAACAGCTTGTCCGGCGGCAATGATTGCATTTCGTAAGACTCGATCTCGGTTTCCGTGAAATGTCGTGACATTTTCATAATCAATCTTGTTTCCGAAACTCAGGCGCAGTGGGAAGGCATCGGCAGTTATTGGCGATGACTCCCCCTATGGAATCGCCATTTGACTGCGTGCCTTTGCGCCTGAGTGGAAGCCGCGCTTCCACACATAAAGCACGCTGAATTTCGCTCCGTATTATCGGGCTGCATAAAATCTTCGGAAAAAACGTCAGAGGCAGTTTACGTTAAAAGTTTGGTCAAGCGTTTTCGCGCGGCAAAGCGATGGTTGATGATCTGTTGTCGCGTCAGGTTGAAAAGCGCGGCGATGTTTTCGTCTTCCAGCGGCAATTCACGCCAAAGCTTCAAAAAAGCCTCAAGCGGAAGTTCCAGCACATCGGCCAGTTCCGCCATCGTTGCAATGCCCAATTCAACGAAGGAAGCGATCAGCCCGCGATCACGGCCATCATTCAGATTGAGCAATAAAGCGCGTCGCTGAATTGCGGAAAGTTCCTTGATGTGTTGCCAAACGCTGAACAGGTATTGTCGTTGTTCGGCTTCGATGGTTTGCTGGTGAAGATTTGATTGTTCCGGCACCAGGTCATCTTCATTGATTTGAATGGATTGTTCTTCCCGGTTGATTCCACACCAATCAGCCGCCAGTGCTGTCAATGCGGCAAAAGGGACGGGAGCCTGAGCTTGTCTCAGAACTTTTCTGGCGGACTCCAGCAATGACTTGAGTGGCGTTGCTCGGTTGGCTTTGTGCTTTTGGACGATTGCCTGCCACTGTCCCGGTTTGATCGTTTCAATGTTTTCCCCTTGCCGGCGAGCAAGCCCGCAAACTCTGACTCCTTGTTCATCTTTCCAGGTTGAAAACTCCGCGTCGTGCCTGAGCCAATAGCGAAGTTGGTCTTGCAGGGAGCGTATTCGCGGGTAGCGGTTTCGTAAGTAATCGCTGCAAACGTTACGCGCAAGGGCGAAGACATATGATTGAAAATTACTTTCCTCAGCGTCTTTGGGCCGCGTGGGATCAAGTTTCCATTTGCGTAACGTCGCCAGCAATTTAACGACGGCTTCCGAAAAAAGGTCTTCCGCGATTTGCTGATATGCCCACGAATCTATCGAAGAGCGAAGTTGACGCGAAATGACTGCTCGAACCATGGCGAAAACCTGATGCGCGAAAAGTTTGGATAGATAAAGCTCCGCCTGTTCCGGCTCAGGTTCTTCCAGAAAAGACTTCAGTAATTGATTGGGGTTAATTATGTCGTCGTACTCGCTCACAAATCAGAAACTCAGCATCTCACGCCATAAAGACGGGTTGCCGGTAATTGGGGGAGTCTGATTTGGTTCGTGAATAATAAGATCGGCGGATTGAGCCAAAAGATTTTCACGATGATGGAAAAGCCATTGGTCAAACCAACCGTTGTCAAACAATAAGCTGTGGGAAGGTTGGGTACAAGCCCGACAAAATATTCTCGAATTTCCGACAGGGACGATGGCTTGTTGCCGGAATTGGCTGTTTGCTAAGATGCGCGCCTTGCACGGTCAGCCTTTCAATCATCAATCGTTATGAAAGATACCGCTTCCAAAATGATCGCCGCGCTTTTTGCCGAACAGCGCATTCTCACCGTCGGCGAATTGACCGAACAAATCAAAGACACTTTGGAAAGCGAATTTTTTGCGCTGCACGTGCAAGGTGAAGTTTCCAATTACAAGCGGCATCAATCCGGTCATTGGTATTTCACCTTGAAAGACTCCGACGCGCAGCTTCGCGGCGTGTTTTTCCGGCAGTGGAATCGTTTGATGCGTTTCGAGCCGGAAAACGGTTTGGAAGTTCGCGTGCGCGGGCGGCTCAGCGTTTATCAGCCGCGCGGTGAATACCAGATTGTCGTCGAAACGATGGAGCCGGTCGGCGTCGGCGCGCTGCAACTGGCTTTTGAGCAGCAAGTCAAAAAGCTGGCGGCGGAAGGTTTGTTCGATGACACGCGCAAACGTCCTCTGCCGGCTTTTCCGCGTCGAATCGGAATCGTGACTTCGCCGGTGGGCGCGGCGGTTCGCGATATGTTGCAGGTACTGGAACGGCGTAATCGCGGCGTGGACGTGTTGATAGCACCGGCGCGCGTTCAGGGAATCGGCGCGGCGCGCGAAATCGCCGATGCCATTCGCTTGCTCAATAAGCATTCAAAAAAATCAAACAGGCCGGTGGATGTAATTATCATCGGTCGCGGCGGCGGTTCGATGGAAGATTTGTGGGCCTTCAACGAAGAGCAGGTCGCTCGCGCGGTTTATGAATCGGAAATTCCGATTGTCTCCGCCGTCGGCCACGAAACCGATTTCACTATCGCGGATTTCGTCGCGGACTTCCGCGCGCCGACGCCTTCCGCTGCTGCTGAAATCGTCACCCGTCAGGCCGATGAATTGATGCTGCGCGTTGAAGAATTGTCTTCGCGTCTGGAACAGGGAATGAATTATTACCTGCTGCGTCGGCGCTCGGAATTGCGCGATCTGGTTGTCAGTCCCGGCTTCACTCGAACTGCCAATGTTGTTTCAGGGTTTTCCGGCAAATGCCGCGAACTGGAATCCCGCGCGGTGAATGCGCTGAAAGAAAACCTGCGCCGCGCGCGATTTCGACTGGACGGCGCTGGACATCGTTTGACCGCGACGGACTTTCGCGCGCCGCTGGCCGTCAAAGCCGCCCACCTGGAAAATCTGGAACAGCGAATTCATCAAGCCATCCGACGAACTCTGGAACAGCGGCAACATAGTCTGGCTTTGGTTGGCGGCAAGCTGAACTTGCTGTCGCCACTGTCAGTGTTGGGCAGAGGCTACGCTCTGGCGAAGGACGAAGCCGGATGTTTGATTCCGCGCGCGGCGGACTTAACGCAAGAGCAAACATTTCGATTATTGTTTGAAGACGGCGAAGTCGGCTGTCGAGTGATTGACGCAACACACAAAACTTATGGCGAAACCTAAACACCCCGAAAAGAATTTCGAGACTTCCCTTTCCACCCTTGAGCAAATCGTCGCGCAATTGGAATCCGGCGATTTGCCGCTCGAACGCTCGCTGGAACTTTTTGAAGACGGCGTGGGGCTGGTGCGGCATTGCCAGTCGCAGCTTCAAGACGCCGAACGCAAAGTCGAAATGCTGTTGCGCGAACGCGGCGAAATCAAAGTCGTGGCATTTGGTGCCGGCGACGCCGAACACACCAAGCCGCAAAACGAGGTTGATCCTCCCGCACAGCCATCAGGCTCGCGGGCCAACTCACGAAACAATTCAGGAGAAGACGAGGAAGATTTTGATGACTCAATTCCCTTCTAAACCGACACCCGATCTAAACGTCAAGGAATATTTCAAACTGAAAGCCGCCAACGTCGAAGAGTGGCTCAGCCGTTTACTGCCAGCGGAAAACGAAACACCAGAAACGATTCATCAAGCCATGCGCTACAGCGTTTTCGCCGGTGGAAAACGTTTGCGCCCGATTCTGGCCATCGCGACCAGCGAAATTTTCGGAGTAGACGAACGCGCACTTTTGCCAGCGGCTTGCGCGCTGGAAATGATTCACACCTATTCGCTGATTCACGACGATCTGCCCGCGATGGACAACGACGATCTGCGTCGCGGAATGCCGACCTGCCACGTCAAATTCGGCGAAGCGATGGCTATCCTCGCGGGCGATGCTCTGCTGACTCAGGCTTTTCTGACTTTGGCCGATTACGAATTTTCCGATCCGACCAGGAAAGTTCGCGTCCTTTCGGAAGTCGCGCATGCCGCCGCCACCACGCGAGCATTAATAGGAGGTCAGGTCTTGGATATTCAGGCCGAAGGCAAACCTATTACCGGCCAGGAGCTTGAAACCATTCATCGCGCCAAAACCGGCGCATTGATTCGCTGCTCGGTTCGCATCGGCGCAATTCTCGGCGGAGCTGGCGAGAGCGAGCTGAAAGCTTTGACCGAATACGGTGAGAAAGCGGGTCTGGCGTTCCAGGTTGCGGACGATTTACTGGACGAAACCGCCACCAGCCAAGAGCTTGGCAAAACCGCCGGCAAGGACGCTGCCAGTCACAAGGCGACTTACACCGCGCTTTACGGAATCAGCGGTGCGCGCGAGATGGCGACGCGACTTTGCCGCGAAGCTATTGAGGCCGCCAAACGCATTGAACGGGATACGACTGTGCTGGAATCCATTGCATGGTTTATTGTCGAGCGCAAGTCCTGACCGAAGTTCCCTGCAAGCCATAGTCTTTCGCGGATTTGCCGCATTCCTTGACATCAACAGGCACGGTTGTTAGTCTCCCGGTTTTCAAAATCAGCACTTTTTCAACTTTATCAAGGAGATAAATAATGAAGCGCACATTTCAACCGAATAATCGTCGTCGTGCGAAAACGCACGGCTTTCGCGTCCGTATGAGTACCAAAGCAGGTCGTCTGGTTCTGAAGCGCCGCCGCGCCAAAGGCCGCAAACGTCTGACGCCGAGCCATTACTAAATTGAGTTCGGCGAACGGGGATTTGCCGTTATCAGGGAATGTTGTGGGAAAGCTCCAGACAGTGCGTAACAGCAGACAGTTCCGTCAGGTGTACGAACGGGGGCAGAAGTTCCACACTTCGCTTTTCTCGTTATTTGTCCTGAAGACTGAAGGCAATGAACGGCGCGTGGGAATTACCGTTACGCGGAAGATTGGTAACGCCGTTGTTCGGAATCGCTGTAAGCGCAGATTACGCGAAGCGCTCAGAACTATTTTGAAGGATTCGGCAATTCTGGTTGGGGCTGATTTGGTGGTGAATGCCAAGTCAAACTTGGTCGAAGCGGAATTTGGACAGATTATGGATTCGCTGGCTAAAGTAATCGGACGCTTCCACGAATCTCAATCGAAAGTCGAGTCGTCATTATGAAGTTCGTCGCGGTATTCTTTCTTCGGACTTACAAGTACGCGATTTCGCCCTTGTTACCACCAGCGTGCCGCTTCACTCCAACTTGTTCCGAATACGCTGCGGAGGCAATTGCCAAGTACGGCTTTTTGAAAGGTTCGGCGCTTGGCCTAAGGCGATTATCCCGATGTCATCCTTTCAGTGAAGGCGGCTATGATCCTTTGCGCTGATGCTATGGCTTCAGCGCATTGGCGTTTTTGAAAAGCTCGAATTTGTTTTGGTCTCATTGCTTTTGAGTTGATAGATGGAAAAACGACTTGTTTTATTCTTGCTCCTGTCAGCCGTTATCTTTTTCGGCTGGTCTTATGTTTACACGAAACTTTATCCGCCGCCGCCGGTAACGCAGCAGGACCAGGCGGTTTCTCCATCACCATCACCTTCACCCACCGCGACCGCGACCGCCGCGCCTCAAATCCCAACGGAAAGCGCAACCGCGACAACTCCTTCGACGCAGGCGGAAGCGAAACAATTCAAAATCAGAACCGACCATTGGGTGGCCACGCTTTCAAATCAGGGCGGCGTGATTACTGAATGGACGATGACCCACTTCCCTGACGGCAAGCCGATTGACGCGCCGACAGGCGTCACGTTGATTTCGCCGCAACTAAGCCAACAAATCGGTGCTCCGTTTCGATTCTACATTCCTTCTGACAGCGCCCTTGAACAAACGCTGAATTCCGTAGCTTTTGACATCAAAGACACGCCGGCGGAGGAAGTGTTTTTGAATAAAGGCCAGAAAAAAGAGGTCACATTCCTTTATTCCGGCAATGGAATCGAAGCGAGCAAGACACTGGTTTTCAAAGGTGCCGGGGAGAATGGGTCTTCCGGCTTCGATTTCGATTTTCAGGCCAGCGTCAAACGCGGCGAATCTCCGGTTGAAGCCTATGTCGTGGTCGGCCCGAACTTCGGCGACCACAACGTTAAGGAAGTCAGCACTTACAAACATGCGCCGCAACTGACTTACGCAGTGGGCAGCGATGTTAAACGATCCACCGCTGATGACCTAAAACAATTTGCCACGCCGACCGCATCGCCGGTGAATTGGGCGGCGGTTGATGATAACTATTTTGCGTTGGCGATTGCGCCGCCCAGGGCCGTTCCGTCATTCCAGTTGGTAAAAGACAAAAAAGTTTCCATTGGCGTTCAGCTTGCTCA
>CAZRXE010001450.1:0-2925 GCA_964603695.1 uncultured Heliomicrobium sp. | reverse complement strand
ACCGCCCATTTTATTGCTCATGGTTTCGTCCACTTTGCGACCGCATTCATTGATTGCAGCGACGACCAAATCTTGAAGCATCTCGATGTCGCCGGCGGCTTCGGGATCAATTTTGATGGCCAGGACTTCTTTGTTGCCGTTCATTTCCACTTTAACGATGCCGCCGCCCGCCGTGGCATCCACGCGCAAAGCTTCCATGTCTTTGGCCATTTGCTCTTGCATCTTTTGCGCCTGCTTCATCATTTGTTGCAGGTTCATACCGCCCGGAAATTTCATATTGGTTCTCCTTCTAAGCTGGAAAATTTCGTTTGCTACCGCTGGTTTGATAACGTGGCCATCATAGCACGCGGCCAAGTGTCGAAAAAAACGGTGGAAGAAAAGCATTGATTAACTGAAGCCTGTGCAAATCGAACGTGAATTAAATCAACAGGTTCACGCAAAGCCACAAAGCCACAAATAGAATTAAGAAAGGAAAATTTAGGTAGTCTTTTTTCCCTTCCCGTCTTTGCGCCTTAGCGGATTTGCGTGAGATTTAATTTGCACAGGCTTCGATTAACTTGCTTCGCCCGGTTCCTTCACCCAGACCACTTCGCCGCGAAATTCTTCCATCACTCTAAGCACGGCGGGGTTTTGCATGGCGCGTTCTTTCAGTTCCTGACGTTTAACGGCGGTTTCATCCACGACTTTTTCCACTGCCTGCCCGCTGATCACCACATCAACACGAATCGGCTGGCCAAATAACTTTTCACCGATGCCTCGAAAAAGCGTGCCGCTGTCGCGCACGCGCTTGGCGATGGCGTCGTCCTTGCCGAAAGTAACCGTCAAAACGCCGTCGCGATACTGAGGAGTTTTCACTGCGTCTTCGAGCGCCATCAGCACCAATGGGCGATTGAGTTTTTGTACTTCACGAATAATTGCTTCGAATTCTCTGCCTGCCGCAACCGGCGCGAAAGTTTGCGGCGATTCCGCAACAGGCGGTTTGGTCGTAACTGGTCTGGCGGGCCTTGCTGTTTGCCGGACGGGCGAGTCGTCCGCGAAACCGAAGTCCGTATCTGGCAAATCAACAGGGATCGAGAAATCGAAATCCGGCACATCTGGCGGACTTTGCGGGTCATTCACTGCGGGCATCGCGGGAGTAGGCAAGCTTGAAACCTGCGGTTCGGCGATCACAGATGACGATTTGGCAGCAGTTTCAGCATAACTTGGCTTGGCGGGCGGCATCACTTTTGCCGCAACCTCATAGCTGGAAGCCGGACGCGTGAGTACAGATTTGCCGGAATCAGAAACAAAATTTCCGGTAATTCCTGTAACACTAGTACCATTCAACCGCGTTTCAAGCTCATCAAGGCGAGTTATCAGTTCATCTAAGGAACACAATCGCGTCAGGCTGGCCAATTTAACCAGACCGATTTCAAGCTGGAACCGAGGGTGCGGCGAATCCTTTACCTCTTTTTCCGTTTCGGCTAACAAATGAAAACAACGTACAAGGTCTTCTTCGGAAAACTGCGAGGCAAGGCTTTTAAGCTTCACTATTTCTACATCCGCCACGCCAAGTAACTCGCTGCTGGTAATCCCAGATTTAACTAACAGCAAATGACGCAGGTATGCCATCAGTTCGCGAGTAAAATTTCGCAAGTCATAGCCTCGCGATGAAATCTGTTCAACTAAATTGAGGATGGTCAAGGTATCGCGTCCGGCAATGGCTTCGGCAAAGCTTCCCAACGTGGCGGCACTAACCAATCCCAGCGATACCGTCACATCCTCTTCCGTAATTTGCGCGCCACTGAAAGCAATTACTTGATCGAAAGCGGATTGCGCATCGCGCAAGCTGCCAGCGCCTGCGCGAGCGATTTCACGTAAAGCTTCGTCATTGATTTTGATGTTTTCGCTACCAGCGATTTCGCGCAGCCGCTGAAAAATTTTATCGGTTGGGATCTGTCGAAACTCGAATTGCTGGCAGCGGGAAAGAATCGTATCGGGAACTTTGTGAAGCTCCGTGGTCGCCATAATAAAAATAACGTGGGACGGCGGTTCTTCCAAAGTTTTGAGCAATGCGTTGAAAGCATTGTTCGAGAGCATATGCACTTCGTCAATCACGAAGATTTTGTACCGATCCCGTGCCGGAGCCATGGCAATGTTATTGATAATCACATCGCGCACGTTATCCACGCCGGTATTCGAGGCCGCGTCAATTTCCAGTACGTCAAGCGCATTGCCGGAAGCAATTTCCAAGCACGACGGACATTGCAGGCAAGGTTGGCTTGTAACTCCTTTGTGGCAATTCAATCCTTTCGCCAGAATGCGAGCCGAAGTGGTTTTGCCGGTTCCGCGAACGCCCGCAAAAAGGTAAGCGTGATGAAGACGCTGCTGTTCGAGCGCGCGGGTCAACGTGCGAGTAATATGTTCCTGACCGGCTAGGTCGGAAAAGGCTTGCGGGCGGTATTTGCGGGCAATGACTTGGTAACTCACAAATTCACTCCAAACTGGAATTCGGCGTCGAACCGGAAGAAACTGTTTTGATGACTAGGAGGCGGGAGCATAGCTTCTAGCTCAAGCAACGTCAAAAGCAGGATTCGATTCCGGTCAAAAACTACGTTAGCAACATCCGCCTGCCAAGAAATATTCGGTTTAGATTTCGTTATGCTTGGCTTTTTTCCCGAGGTCTAGTTTAGAATGGATTCAATTGGTATTCCTGTTACTATCGAAGTTGAAATCAGTAACTTGAATGTCGGAAACATAATTTCAAATCAAGGAGAAAAACATGCCGAGACCAAAAGGCAGTGGTAACAAATCTGAATTGGTTCAATTGGCGCTGGCGGGCATTGATGCTCAGATTCAGCAACTTCAGTCGCAGATAGAGGCGTTAGAAGAAAAGCGCAAACAACTTGCCAAATCCGGTAACTTAGCTGCAGCTTCAGCTCCGGC
>CAZRXE010001449.1:0-1756 GCA_964603695.1 uncultured Heliomicrobium sp. | reverse complement strand
TCGGCGGCTGATGGCGACAGTTGAACCGCTGCCGTGGAACAGCACTCAAGATCCATTGGAGGATTGGTTTTCGCTTCGCTTGACTGTCAGTTCCACCGCGATTGAACAGCATCCGCTGCGGGGAAGCGTCCAATTCTTCCTGCACGATTCGTTTATTGGCAATCCCAAGCCTCGCGTCCTGGCGGCGACCGACGGCAGCTACGCGACGAATGAAACTGCGGGTTGGGGCGCGTTCACCGTGGGAGCGCTGGCCGATGACGGCCAAACGCAATTGGAGCTTGATCTGGCCGAATTCGCTGACCTGCCTTATGAATTTCGCAACCCGCTCAAGGAATTGATCGAGCGCGCCATTACCCAAACAAAATCGGTCGAATTGGAAAAGTACGTCAAAGAGTTGATTGCCTCTAGGCGGACGCAATCACAGGCTGCCATTTTTCAAGCACTCTTCAAATTAGGGCAAGCCCTGGCCGAACTCGGCGCGCTTCAATTGGCCGGCGAGTTTTATGAACACGCCATGCCGGCTGCACGTCGAACCAATAATCGAGTCAACGAAGAAACCCTGCTGAACGCGCAGGGCGCGGCCAAACACGGATTGGGTGATCCGGCGGGAGCGCGCGAATGCTACGAGCAAATGGCCGCCATCGCTCGTGAGCATCAGGATGTTCGAACGGAAGCCCAGGCTTTGCTGAATCTGGCCGAACTGGCTGAGCAACAAGGGCAGTCGGAACTGGCGATTCGTGAAATCGAAGCGGCACTGACATTATTCGGGCAGGTTGAAACTACGCTCACGCCGGAATGGCAGCGCGCTCGTGAACTGCTGGCGCGCTTGCGTCCTATGCTCTTGTCTGAATTTACCTTTCAGACCGTGACTCTTGATGCGCGAGGCAAAGAGGTCAAAGGCTCTCGCCGGACGCTCGCCGCCCGCCAGTTCATCGAAGACCTCGGCCAAGATGTCGGGCTGGAAATGGTGGAAATTCCCGGCGGCAAGTTTCTGATGGGAACCAGCGAAAAAGACAAGGAGCGGGAAAAGAAGGAAATCGCGCGGTATTGGGATAAAGACTCAGCGGAAAGTTGGGTCAACCGTGAACTGCCGCAGCACGAAGTCAGCATTGAATCTTTTTACATCGGCAAATTCACGATCACACAACAGCAGTGGCGGATCGTCGCAGGTTGGGAAACGGTCGAACGCGACCTGGATCCGAATCCCGCGCACTTCAAAGATCGAAAGGATTCCGATCAGCGCCCGGTTGAACAAGTTTCTTGGGAAGACGCCAAAGAGTTTTGCGCGCGGCTGAGCAAACGAACTGGGCGAGGCTATCGTTTGCCCACCGAAGCGGAATGGGAATATGCCTGCCGGGCGGGAACCACCACGCCGTTCACGTTTGGCGAAACGATCACGCACGACATCGTCAACTTCGACAGCAATCGTCCGTATGCGAAGGCGAAGAAACAGCCTTCACGCGGTGAAACCATTCCGGTCGGCAGCCTGGGCGTATCCAATGCGTTTGGCCTGTTCGATATGCACGGCAATGTTTGGGAGTGGTGTGAAGATGTCTGGCATTCCAATTACGTAGATGCTCCATCGGACGGCTCAGCTTGGTTGAGTGAAGAAGACTCAAGTTTCCGGGTGGTGCGTGGCGGCTCGTGGGACTTCGTTGGTAACCTTTGTCGCTCCGCCTACCGCAACGGGAGCGAACCCGGCGTCCGCAACTACGTTATCGGTTTTCGTGTTGTGGTGTCTGCGCGGACTTCGGAC
>CAZRXE010001448.1:0-2819 GCA_964603695.1 uncultured Heliomicrobium sp. | reverse complement strand
CAAACGTTCAGTCCGGCGGCGACGGCGGTTTGAATCAGACTTTCCGCTCCATTGCTCATTTTTGTAGGTTTGCTCCTGTGAAACCGGCGGGAGGCCGGGAAAGGATTTTTGCTAGCGACGAACGCTCAGCACCGTAATGCCCGTCACGCGGCTGAAGGCGGAAGGCGGTTGCGCGGCGGTGATGAATTCTCCGGCACCGGCCAGCAGCGCGGCAGCCAGGTGAACGGATTCCAGCGGTTTCAGATCGAATCGGCGCGACAACTCCATCGCGTCCGCGACAATCTGTTCGCAGTCCGTCACCCAGATTGGCACGCGGGCGAAAAAGCGTTCGTAAAATTCGATTTCGTCCGACTGTTGGCGGTAACAGGCACCGGGCAGGACTTCCAATTGCACGAAAGGCGAACTGACAAACCGGCGGCGCGGATCACTCAGCACCGCCAACGCCCGCCGCTGCTCCGCTTCCTGCCCGCGCCAGGCTGTCATCAACACATCAGGATCAATGAAGGTCTTCATAGCAATTCACGCCAGAGGAGAACCGCGTTTCGGCAGCACCCGACATCCTGCCGAAGACCTGGACTACGCTCCAGGTAACCGATCAATCATCCGCAGAATTTCCAACAACTCATTCTGTCCCTCAGTGGTTAGCTCATTCCAGCGTCTGCTTTCCACACTGCCGGCGGCCAGCCTCTGTTCAAGCCGTTCTATCAACGCGCGTTTCAGACGCTGAGAGCGCAGTTACGGGCGATTAAGGTGCAGCAAAATGAAAGCGTCCGGTTTCGGTAAGCGCCTCCAGCCATCCTTCTTCCGCTTCTCGAAAGTGCATCGTGAAATTATCGCGCAACGGATGCAGCAGCCGGCGTGGAACGTCCGCAGCCGCCCAGAAAGAGCTTTTGAAGCGATTGCACGCCGCACAGCAATAGACCAGGTTTTGTAATTCATCATCGCCATCGCGCGAAACAGGACGGAAATGATCTATTTCCAGCTCGCTTCCGGCATCCACTTCGGTCACGCCGCAATAGCCGCAACGATAGCGGTAAAGCCTGCGCACCGTTTCTCGTAGTTCCACGGTAATCAAACCGATCTCCGCTTTCAGCCCAAGCGCGCGGATCGCCGTAAAAGCTTTTCTCGTTCCGCATTGATGGTGGCTTGTTCAGTCAGTAGTGAATTCAAATAGGTGCGCGCCTGCGTCAGCAACTCCTGTTGCCGTGCCGCCAAAGCAGCCAGCTCGGCATTGCGTGCATCCGCTTCCGCGCATTCGGCTTGCAGTTCCGCGATGCGTTGATCGTGGCGTTCCATTGCCGGACGAAGCATCTCTTCCTCTTCCGCTTCGATTTCCGCGAAAAGCAATTCGAGCCGCCGTTCTTCTTCTGCGGTCAATGTCCCGGCAAATTCCTTTTCCCGTAACGAATCGAGCAGGCGTTGTTTTTCATCAGTCCACATAACGTTCCATTTTTAACTTCAAGCGGCGGCACTCCAAAATGAAAATGTCTGGCTGAGGATTCAATCTCCGCTGGTCACTTGACCGGCGAATAATCCGTCGCGCCCAGAATCACGGATTCGACCTTGTCGGTCAGTTTGCCGTTCTTTTCGCTTTCAGTGCGCGCTTTCTGCCAGTCAGGATCGGCGGCGAAGGCTTTCCACGCTTTGTCACGGGCTTCGCGGTTGGGATAGGCCATGATGTACACCAGCGTGTTTTCCGAGCCTTTGTCCTTGTCGGTCGGGCCCCAGAATCCAACGACTTCCATGCCGTGTTTTTTGAACAGTTTGATGGTGTGGTCGCGGAAGCGTTTGTGCAGTTCTTCCAATTTGCCGGGCGCGGCAACGTAGGTGCGGATTTCATAGCACTTGCCGTCTTTGACCAGCGAAGGGCTGGGCGCGACGGTTGGCGGCGCGGGTGCGTTTTGTGCCAAAGCAGCGACAGCGGTGAGAGTGAAAATCGCGGCAAGCAAAATCAATTTATTCACGAACGGGTCTCCTAATTGAAAAGCCTGAAGTCCGGGCTTCAAACCGAACTCCGGGCAGGGTTGTTATTTCGGCGGCATGCGCAGCGCGCCGTCCAGGCGAATGACTTCGCCGTTGAGCATTTCGTTTTCGAGAATGTGTTTGGCCAGCGCGGCGAATTCCGCCGGACGGCCCAGGCGCGGCGGGAAAGGAACTTGCGCGCCCAAAACTTTTTTCACGTCTTCTGGCAATCCGGCCAGCAGCGGCGTATCGAACAACCCGGGCGCGATGGTCACCACACGGATGCCCAACTTCATCAGGTCGCGGGCAATTGGCAAAGTCATCCCGACGATGCCGCCTTTCGACGCCGAATACGCCGCCTGCCCGATTTGGCCGTCATACGCCGCAATGGAAGCCGTGTTGATAACGACGCCGCGTTCACCCGCAGCGTTCGGCTCTTGCGTGGCCATTTGCGCGGCGGACAAACGCAGCACGTTGAACGTGCCTATCAGATTGACTTCGATCACGCGTTTGAACGAAGCCAGCGAGTGCGGCACGTTTTCCTTGCCGACGGTTTTTTCAGCCACGCCGATGCCCGCGCAATTAATCGCGCCGTTGAGTTTGCCGAAAGCTGAAGCAGCGACGGCAACGGCGGCTTTCACGCTGTCTTCGTCCGCGACGTTGCATTCAACGAAGCAGGCATTCGCGCCAAGCTCAGCCGCGAGCGATTCGCCTCTGTCTTTGTTGATGTCGGCGATGACGACGTTCGCGCCGTTTGCAGCCAGCAAAGTGGAAGTCGCGCCGCCCAAACCGGAAGCGCCGCCGGAAACTAAAAATGTGTTGCCTTGAATCTCCATCTCAAATCCTTTCGATAATTG
>CAZRXE010001447.1:0-2296 GCA_964603695.1 uncultured Heliomicrobium sp. | reverse complement strand
AACCCTCACCTCGTAACCAAAGGTAAGGATTTCCTTCGTCTGCTAATGGAGCAAACAATTCTTTGCTCTTGTCCAGATTGGATTGCCGCAAATGCGAGCGAGCAAGCAGACAGGTGGCTAGGTTTACTTCGCATTGATCCTGGGCCAGGCGAAACAGGGTGATGGCCTGTTCGTAATTCGCGACGGCTTTGGATTGCGCGGCTGTTCGCAGTTTGCGTCCTTCGTTCAAGTGGTAGCGGGCTTTGACCAATAAAGCCTGCCGGCTGGGAGTCACTTGCCGATAATACCGCGCCACATCGCGGACGTAAGGGTCGGTGGTGCGTTGGTAAATGAGCGTGCCTAGTTTTTCCAGTAACTGCAATTTGTAATTGGCTTCGGTCTGGTTGTTACTTTGTTTGGCGGCGAGCAAGTCGTCAATCAAGCGTTCGGTGATGCCGTTGCCGGTGGTGGAGTAGGACTGACAAAACAAATCGAAGGTTCGTTCGTCGTTGGTTGGGTCTTTTAGGTATTCCTGGTAAAGCTGGTCGTCGTTGAGCGAAATCTTCGAGGGAGCTTTTTCCAGTTCTTCCAGGCGGCGGCGGGCTTCTTCGGCCCATTTCGAGTTATTGTCGAGTTGCAGGTACTTTTTCCATTCTTCGATGGCCTGGCGCGGCAGGTACATTTCCTGCAAACAGAGCGCGCGGTTGAAGACCGCCGCTGGGTAATTCGGTTGCAGCTTCAGAGCTTGTGCGATGGATTCCAGACTGGCGGCGCGGTGTTGCAGGCTGTCGCCGGGTTGATTGTTGCGCTTTTCCAACTTGGATTTTTCCAGCAGGGCCGCGCCCAGGTCGTTGTGCAATTCGGCCAGGTTGGGCATTTCTTTCAGCGCGGCGTTGAATTGTTCGATGGCTTTATCGAATTGTTTATCGGCCAAATAGAACTTTCCAAGCGCGTGCCGATTGGCGGCAGTGCGGTGTTCGGCGTAAGCGTCGAGTGCGATGCGTTCGGCGCGTTCGCGCAGGATGCGTGCTTCGGTGTCGGCGTCGTTGCCGCCGCGCGTGGTGACGTAAGGCGCGTAATCGAATCCGCCGATGCGCACGTCCAGCGGACGGCTGGCGGCGTAAGCGCGGTTGAGCGCAGTCAGCGAGGCATCCGACGCGGGGCGCAGGGCGTAGCGCCAAACCAGCATCCCGGCAGTGGCAATCAGCAGGATGGTTGCCGCGAGTTTTAAGTATCCCGAACGAGTCATGCTTCCAAAAACAGCCCGCCGCTTTTGTGGTGCGGGGAAGTTGACGATTTGAGCCGGTTCCGCTTTCGGCGCGCTTTGTTGGGTGGCCACAGCGCGGATGGCTCGCAAATAGGCCAGTTTTTCTTTGCGAGCGGAGGTGCAAAGAAAATGACTCTCGAACAATACCAATTGTTCCGCGTCAAGCTCGCCGTCGAGAAATTCTTCGATCAAATCCTCTTCGGCCATTTCCAGATGTTCCAAGCCTTCGTCGCCGGTGAGCAACGTGTCTTCGATCCGTTCGCAGGGGGCGTCCGCCAGGGTTCCCAGCAGATACGAGCGAACCTCGTTATCGGTGATTGATGACATTGCAATGACTTTCTTTCCCCACGCATGAAGGTATGGTGGGAAACGGCGAAACATCACGCCGGAGAATTTTCCAAACAATGAGTGACGCACAACGCCAGTCGTTGGTTGAGCCGGAAGACGCGATTACGCAGCGCGTTCAGGGTCAGCCCGTGGCGGTCGGCGAGTTCTTTTCGTTTATCAATTTTGGCTTGCTTCGATTGGCTGTAATAACCCAGCACCATCGTGCGTTCTTCGGTGGGCAATTTGTCCAGGCACTTTTCCAAACAGGAATGGCGGCTTTCGAGTTCGACTTGAGCTTGCAGCCGGGTGGCGGGTTGGACAGTCAGAGGTGCTTGCGATGCCTGCGTTGAGTGGAAGGCTTCCAGTTTTTGCGCGGCGCGCAGTTCGTCGCGATGGATGTTTTTGGCGATGCCCATCAGGTAAGCCGTTGGATGAGCTTCGGCGGGAATTTCGGCCAGTTTGCGCATGGCTATGTCCAGCGTGCGGTCGGCCAGGGCTTCCGGTTCCAGGCATTTTCTACCGGCGAAAAAGAGGATCAGACGGCGGCGGGCCGATTCGTACGCGTCGTCCTGGTGGAGGGAATTGGGGGCCAGCAAAGCCAGAAACGCACGAAAGTCTCCGGGGTTAAGTTCCGTGTCATTCCGCTCGTTCAGCTCGTTCAAAGTATCAGTCTTGCCTGCCATGAGAAGGTTCAACTCCACATTTGTAACGAAAAAATTGTAC
>CAZRXE010001446.1:0-2394 GCA_964603695.1 uncultured Heliomicrobium sp. | reverse complement strand
CTCGCTACCGCTCGCGGTAATGATTCAAAGTTCCCGTCTGGACGGCACGACGATGTTGGCAATCAATGTCCCAGCCACCAGCGCCATTGCCGTCAGAATCATTTTGAAAGTCGTGTCCACGCCGGAAACGATTTGCCGGTCGAGCAGCGCCGCCAGACCGCGAAAGCCTACGCTGCCGGGAACCAGCAGCAAAATACCCGGAACCTGCGTGATGATTGCAGGATGATCCAGCAAGCGCGAATACCAGTTACTGGCCACGCCGACGGTCAGCGCGCCCAGAAACACGCCGAGTTCCGGCCCCAGCAATCGCGCGCCGAGTTTTGCGCCGCCGACGGCCAATGCTCCAGCCAGAACGATCCAGACGGCATCGCGCCAATGCGCACGTAACAGTACGGTGAAAGCCAGTGGCATCGCGACCAACGCAATGGGTTCCGTCCACGAAGGCAACGACACGGCGCGCGCGATTTGCGGATAGCCGAAAAGTTGTTGCGCCACGGTGTCGCCCACCGCCACGCCGAATCCCATGCCGATGAAAATCACGAATGCGCCGCTCAACCGCGAAGTGCCGGAGGAAAGATGCTGCGAAGACAGTTCGATCATCGCCGCCGTCAGCGTCAATCCGGGCATCAGCACAATTAATCCGGCCAGCGTCGCGTTGGAAACCGCGTAAGGGCCAACGGCAAAGCTGAGCGCCGCCGCCAACGCCGAGGCCGCGAAAGCGGCCACCGGTTCAAAAACGCGGCTCCAGGCCGGGTACTTTTCCACGAAAGCCGCCAACACGCCGATGACCAAACCGAGTACGCACGAAACTCCGATTTCTTTCCAGCCTCCGTTCAAAAAACGCGAAGCCGCCGCCGAAGCCAGTCCGTAAGCAATCGTCCGCAGCACGCCGCCGTAACGCGAAGCCGCCGACAGAACAGCGTCAATTTTGGAAGAGCCTTCCGCCGGATCAAGCGCACCGCGCAACACGCTGGTCGTCACATCATCCAGTTCCGCCAGCTTGCCTAGATTCACTTCGCCAGGCGAAACGCGCATCAGAAAGGTTTGTTGCTCTTCCTGCGCGCCGAAGGAAGCGAAGATGGAAGTCGGCGTGGAAAAGAATTGTCCCGTCAATCGCAACCGTTCGGAAACCAGGCTCAGGACTTCCTCCAGCCGATGCGCCGGATAACCGTAAGTGTGCAAAGCGCGCCCCAGCCGCAGCACGAAACCTATCGAATCGCGCGATTTGTTTAGCGACCCTGTCACGATTTGCGGTTGCACGGTCACCATCAACGCTCCCTTTCGTTGAACAAAGACGTTTGCGACGGTTCCAAACCCAGAACTTCGCGCACCGGGCGGAAGCTGCGGCGGTGAATGGCCGACGCGCCCAACCTGTGCAGCGCGGCAATGTGTTGCGGCGTCGGGTAGCCTTTGTGGACGGCCAAACCGTAGCCGGGATATTGCCGGTCGAATTCCAGCATCATCGCATCGCGCGTGGTTTTGGCCAGAATCGAAGCCGCCGCGATGCTGGCTGAAAGCGAATCGCCGCGCACAATGCCTCGCTGCGGCGCGGGGCAATTCGGAATCGTCCGCGCGTCGGCCAGCACGAAATCCGGCTTGATGGTCAAGGCTTCCAGCGCACGTCGCATCGCCAGCAGACCGGCATGGTAAATGTTCAGGCCGTCAATTTCGGCGACTTCGGCCAGGCCAATCGCCCAAGCCACAGCGTCGTTTTTGATTTGCTCCGCCAACTGCTCACGCTTCGCCTCGTCGAGCTTTTTGGAATCGTCCAGTTCGCGCAGCTTGTAGCCTTTCGGCAAGATCGCGGCTCCGGCAACCACAGGCCCCGCCAGCGGCCCGACACCGGCTTCATCCACACCGGCGACGTGCGCTATTCCTTGCGCCCACAATTCCATTTCAAACTTCAACAGATGCCGCTGCCGCTGCGCTTCGGCGCGATCCGCTTGTTGGCGCAAGCGTAACCTCGCCGCCAAATCTCGCGCACCGCGTCGCGAATCGGCGTCGAGCGCTTCCAGCAGGCCTTTCGGCAAGGCGGTGCGCTCGTCGAGAAAGCTCGCTTTCAAACTGAAGAGAGATTGTTGTAATAGTTCCTGAACCGTTGGCATGAAATCCGTCGCAATCGCCGCAAGCGTAAGTTCGACCTTTGAGCAGCGATTATCAAATGCGGGAAGGAAGCATTCAACCGCGATTCGGAATAAAATGCCTTAAGCCCAACATACATTGACCGCCAATGACCGGGGCAGTACCGCGACCGGTAGAAAGCGCGCGTTGTGAGGAAAAACAATGTTGATCAAAAATTCCGAAGACATCAAAAGCAGTGAAATCACCAGCGAAGAAACTTATCTGAATCGCCGCAACTTCATTCGCGGCGCGGTGCTGGCTGCAACCGCCACC
>CAZRXE010001445.1:0-8815 GCA_964603695.1 uncultured Heliomicrobium sp. | reverse complement strand
AGCAGCGCCGCCCTGGGATTCGCGGCGTGCTGATTCTCCTTCAGTCGCCGGAAGATGTTTTCGACGTCGACGATAGGATCGTCGACCAGTAGGCCGAGCGAGAGGATGAGGGCGAAGAGGGTGACCCGGTTGATCGTGTAGCCGAACATCAGGTCGAGGAGCAGCGTCACGGCGAGCGTCATCGGTACCGCAATCGCGACGATGAATGCTTCCTTGGGCCCGAGCGCGATCGCCAGCAGCACGATGATCGTCGCGATGGCGATGAGTAGGTGCTCGACTAGCTCGTTGACCTTGTGGTCGGCGGTCTCGCCGTTGTTGCGCGTGACGTGCACGTCGACGTCTTCCGGGATCACGTCGCCGCGCAGTTCTTCCAGCGAACCGGCTTCGACGCGCGCACCACGATCTTTGGATTCGACGACGAATTTGCCGTCGTCGCGTGTTTCCAGAAAGCATCTGGCGTATTGGTCAATGGCGAAGTTGATGGTTTGCGAATTGTCGTGAAACAGATAGAGCGGCCAAAGGTCAACAGTGCCTCCGGCCAGATCAATGCGAGTGGGAGCTTGCGATTCAATTATCAAAGGAAAAAGCCTCCTGAAGCCGCGCCGGTCGAAATGTCAAAACTGATGTGAGCCGGCGCGCTTGGTTCTATGTTTAGTGATGGTCACGGGGTCGCTTTTTTTTTCGTCATCTGTGGAATCTTTTCGGGCGGCGTCACGGGCTTCGTGCAAGGTTTCATGCAAAGTTTCGTGAATGAGGGGCGGGTTGATGGGTTCCATCTCAGGCACCTTGGGGGCGACGACGTAGCGTTCGAGCAAATAAAGCATCAGGGCAATCACGCAGGCAATTACCAGTGCGATCAGCAAAATGATGCCGGCTCGTTGCACACGCCCGATGATGACGCCGATGGCTCCGCTGAACGAATACCCCAAGCCAATTAGCACCAGCGCCCAGGCCGCGCAACTGCCCAACGTCAGCGGTACGAAACGGCGCGCGCGCATGTGCGCGAATCCCCAGAGCATGGCGCTGGCCGTGCGCAAACCGTAAATGTATTTGACCAGGAAGATCGAATAAATGCCGAAACGCGCGCAAAGCTTTTCCAGCCGAGGTTGCGCACGTTGGTAGAAGCTGCTGTGTTTGATCCATTCCTTGCCGCGATAGCCGATCAGATAGGTAATCAGGTCGCCGACGAATCCGCCGAGCGTTCCGGTGACGAGCGCCTCGCTGAAGCTGAACAAACCGTAATGCGCCAGCACACCGGCGAAGAGTAATGTCAGGTCGCCTTCGATCATCACACCGAAGAAGACTGCCCACAGGCCATATTCTCTAATCAGGTTCTCGATTAGCATTCGTCAGAGCGGTCAAAGGCAAGAACGCCGATGGCCATGCGGCAAGGCATTTACGTTGTACCTGACTCGCCTTTGCCTGTATTTCCGAAGCTGGTTTGAGCAATTCCGTATTGCTCTCAGCCGTTTCATCCCTTCTCTTGCCCGATAAGCGGCGTAAAGATACTTGAAGCCCCCAGACAGCGCAAGCAACCCTTTTGGCGCACCCGCGCCCCGGCAATCTCCAAAATTGACAGCTATTTAGGCCGTTGTTATAGTCCGCCGCCAGGTACACAGTTATGGCACAAGCAGTTTCCCCCAACGAGTCTTCTTCGGCGTCCGTCCCGGCGAGCGTCCTTCTGGGCGTGGATTTAGGAACCAATCATATTCGCCTGGGCACGGTGGAGCGCGCAGGGAAAGTTCTGGCGTTTCGCCGCGAACCCTATCCTGAACCTTCGCTCGCCGATACAAGATCGTTGACCAATCAACTTCTGTCCGTCATCAAACAGATGATCGAAGAACAAGCGGCAACCGCGCCGGTGGCTGCCGTGGGAATCGCTTTGCCAGGACTGTTCAATCAACAAACTCAGCGCGCGGTCTTCCTGCCGCATCTGCCGCATCTGACGGAAGTTGATTTGGAACAGGAGTTCGCGCAAAAACTCGGCCTGCCGGTTTATTTCGACACCAACGCCAATGCCGCCGCCTACGCTGAATTGAACTGCGGCACTGCGCAAGGCGTGAATGATCTGCTTTACCTGCATATCGGCTCGAACGTCGGCGCAGGAATCGTTCTCGGAGGACGCTTGCGGCGCGGTAAGTCAGGTTTGGCGGGCGACATCGGAGAGATGAACATTTACGTCGAGCATCTGGGCGAATCAGTGCGACTGGAAAACATGGTTTCCGCCGAAAACATCGTTCGTCGGACGCGCGAACGTTTGAAACGCGACCGCACGTCTTCGCTTTCGCGCCTTGGAGCGATGGGCGGATTCACCTACGACGACATCATCGAACAAGCACATCGCGGCGACGATCTGGCCAAACTGATGCTCAAACGCACGGGGACATTTCTGGGACTGGCCATCGGCGACATCATCAGCCTGCTCAATCTGGAAATGGTCGCCATTGGCGGAGCGCCCGCCGGACGTTCTTTGCTGGTCGCAGCCATCGAAGAGGAAGCTCGCAAACGCGCTTCGGCGGAAGCCATCAACGATTGCCGCATCGTGGCGGCGGAAATCGGCGCGGAAGCCGCAGTCATCGGCGCGGCACTGCTCAGCGGCTACGCCCAATAATCTCTCAAGCCTTCGGGTGCGCCTGGTCATACACCTGCATCAATTTATCCGTTGAAACGTGCGTGTATTGCTGCGTGGTAGAGAGCCGCGCGTGGCCGAGCAATTCCTGAATGGCGCGCAAATCCGCGCCGTTGTCGAGCAGGTGCGTGGCGAAGGAATGTCGCAAACTGTGCGGGCTGATGTGATGCACGTCGGCGCAAACTTTGACGTATTTGTCCACCATTCTGCCGACTGAGCGCGTGGTGATGCGCGTGCCCTGATAATTCATAAACACCGCCGACGGATCCGCTTTGTCCAAATCGGCTTCGATCAACAATTCGCCGCGCACGGCCAGATAATCCTGCAAGGCTTTCAGCGCGTGATTGCCGAAGGGAACGATACGCTCTTTGCGGCCTTTGCCTTTGACTCGAACGGTCAGGTTGGTGAAATCAATGTCGGTCAGATTCAAGCCCACCAGTTCGGAAACGCGCAAGCCGCTGGCGTAAAGCAGTTCCAACATCGCGCGGTCGCGTTTGCCGAGCGGCGTTTCCAGGTCGGGCGATTCGATAAAGCGAACCATTTGTTCGATGGTCAAGTGATTGGGCAGCGTGCGCTCGACGCGCGGACTGGCGACTAATTGCGCGGGATTGTTTTCCATCACTCCTTCGCGGCAGAGGTAGCGGAAGAAAGTGCGCAGCGTGGCGACTTTGCGGTGAATGGAGCTTTTCTTTTTCTTCTGTTCGTAAAGCGAAGCCATGTATTCGCGAATCGTCAGATGATCCAGGTCGCGAACATTGACCGCGTGCCGCCGGCCGTCTTTATCCGGCGGCGCAACGTAATCGTAAAACTGGATCAAATCACTTTCGTAATTTCGCAGCGTGTGCGCCGAGGAATTCTTCTCGTACTTCAGATGCTGCATGAAATCGTCAATCTGTTTCTGCACTCGCTCAGTCCTCCAAATTAATCAGCCAAGCAGGTCTTCGGCTTTCAGCACGATTGAAGGCAACAGGCGCGGCGTGATGGTTTCTCCCTGCCACACTTGTCGAATCAATTGGTACACGCCGTTCAATGGATCGGCATAAACCTCGATCAAGTCAGGATGTCATCCGCTTTCGGATGCGCCTGCTTATAAAAATCGTCACGCGATTTGAGCAAAGTCTCGTCCGGCTGCGGCCCGGAAAAATCATTAAACTGGATGGGGTCTTGAAAACCGACCAGAACATCTTCGGCAACGTGGCGATTGAGTAGTTTCGACACCCGTTCGACGCAAGCGACCTGAGTTGGGCTGATAGGACTCATTTCTACAATATCCCCGTTAAGCAGCTCGACATGATCTTCTTTGGAAACAATCGCGTCGGCAATCATTCGATGATATTCCGCGACGCTGAAGCAGCGGCGTGCGACTGGATACGACATACGATTTACTCCTCAATAGACTGCCTGAATGGACTATTTGAAAGCGGCGCGATGATAACACGGTCTGCGCGAATCAGCTTCCGGCGGAGCGCGCAGCATTCATCAGCATTTCTTTCAATCTCGGCTCCTGTTCACAACGGAATTCAATCTGTGCGGCGTAAACCGGCAAGGGAGATTGCCGAATCATTTCCGAGGATAAATTGGCGGCGTCTTTTTCCGTCACAATAAGGGCTTTTGCATCTGCCGCGCCGGCTTCGCGAAGAAGTTCGGCAAACTCCGCCGCCGTGTAACGGTGATGGTCTTCAAAGTCGCGGCGGAACACGACTTTCATTCCGGCTCGTTGCAAGTCTTCGTTGAAACGCTCCGGCTTGGCGATGCCGGAAACTGCGGCGATGGCTTGTTGGGCGAAGGTGGCGAGCGGCAGATTTTCCTCGCTGCCCAGTCGGTGCAAGCGCGTCATTTCGTGGTGCGCGAAAAAGACTGGCGTGTTGTGGCGGGCATAACATTCGACAGTTTTCAGCAGCGCGGCTTTATCGAAAGGTTGATCGCTGCGCGTGACGATGACGGCGTCGGCGCGGCGCAACCCGGCGAGCGGTTCGCGCAGTTTACCGAAAGGAATCATTCGGGCTTGGGCGAGCGGTTCAGTGGCGTCAATCAAAGCCAGATTCAAATCGCGCGCGATCCGCAAATGTTGAAAGGCATCATCAAGAATAAAAGCGGAAATCGGCACGCGCGCTTCCAGCCAGTTTCCGGCGGCGTAACGATCTTGATCCACCACCACGCGCACACCGGGACAGGCATTGGCCAGCAAAAACGGTTCATCGCCGGCTTCGCGCGCCGAACACAGAATGTCTTTTCCGTCGGAAACTTCGACACGGCCTTCGGTTTCGCGTTTGTAGCCGCGACTCAAGATCGCGACTTGATGACCGGCATCGCGCAAATAGTTCGCGATGAATGCCACACAAGGCGTTTTGCCGGTTCCACCGACGCTTAAATTGCCCACGCTAATAACCGGTGCGCGGAGTTTGTGAGTTTTGAGCAGGCCCCGCCGGTAAGCTACCATCCGCGCTCTGACGACGAGTTCGTAAAGTTTTGCCGGCGCATACAGCAGCGCGCGCGCCCAGGACGGTTCAAGCATTTCCACGCTGTTTCCAAGCAGTTGATTTTGATTTCGGCGGCGAGGTCGCTGCCGATTTAATCGTCTCACGAATGCGAGCTTCCAGAAAGGCTTTGTCATGACCAAAACCGCAATCGCATTGATTGAGCATTTGTTCAAAGAACACGAGCGTTTCTTGTGGGGATTGTGTTACCGGATGACGGGCAACGCGGCGGATGCGGATGATTTGGTGCAGGAAACTTTTGTGCGCGCAATGAGCAATCCTCCGGCCAGAATTGACGAACCGCTGCGCCCGTGGCTGGTGCAGGTGGCGATGAATCTGAGCCGCGATTTATTGCGGCGGCGCAAGCGTCAGACTTATGAGGGGCCGTGGCTGCCATCGCCGATTGAAACCGGAGATGAAACTTCGTCGCCCGCGCACGAAGCCGCAGACGAGCGGGCGAATCCGGCGGCGCGTTACGATTTGTTGGAAAGCGTATCATTCGCGTTTTTGTTGGCGCTCGAAGCGTTGACTCCGGCGCAACGGGCTGTTTTGTTATTGCGCGATGTCTTTGATTACTCGGTCAATGAAACCGCCGAAGCCCTGTTGATGACCGAGTCGAACGTCAAAACCACACATCATCGTGCGCGGCAGGCGATGAATCGTTATGACCAATCACGTGTTGCGCCAAGTTCTGAATTGCAGGCGCAAACGCGGCGCGCGATGGAGGCGTTTCTGATTTGTCTGAGCAGGCACGATGTTGCCGGAATCGAAAGTTTGCTGGCCATTGACGTGCGGCAGTTGAGCGACGGCGGCGGCGAATACGCGGCGGCGCGTCTGCCCGTGGTCGGACGCGAGAAAGTGGCGCTGTTCAACTCACGCATCGCGCGGCTGCGCGATGCGGCGGAAATGAAGTTCGCGTGGCGGATGTTCAACGGAACGCCGGCGGTTGTTTTTGAATTTACAGGCGTCACTGAATCTTACGCGCCGCGCGTGCTGACGCTTTGCGAACTCGACGAGGAAGGCCGGATCAATCGGCTTTACAATGTGCTGGCTACGCGCAAACTGACGGCGGTGCGGCCTGTAGACTGACCTCCGACGATGCGTTATCTTGTGCCGCGTCCAACAGGTTCAAACTCATTTCAAAATCAAATAGGAGAACATTCGCCCGATGCATTCCCACAACGGCTGCGCACCGCTGCCCGAATTGCGTTTTGACTGGACTTATCAGGAGATCGAAACGATTTATAACCTGCCGCTGCCGGAATTGATCTTCCGCGCGCAAGCCGTTCATCGCCGCCATCACAATCCCGAAGAGGTTCAAGGTTGCACGCTGTTGAGCATCAAGACCGGCGGCTGCCCGGAAGATTGCGCTTATTGCCCGCAATCTGCGCACTATCAAACCGACGTTGCGCGTCACGCCTTGCTCAGCGTGGAAGAGACTTTGACCGCTGCATTGAAAGCAAAAGAACAAGGTGCGTCACGATTCTGTATGGGCGCGGCCTGGCGCGATGCGCCGAACGGCAAGGATTTTGACAACGTGCTGGCGATGGTTCGCGGAGTGCGCGCGCTCGGCCTGGAAGCCTGTTGCACGCTGGGAATGCTCAACGATGCTCAAGCCGAGGCGCTGGCCGAAGTTGGCCTGACTGCATACAACCATAATCTGGACACCTCGCCGGAGTTTTACGGCGAAATCATTTCCACGCGAACTTATGAAGATCGTCTGGCGACGCTGGCGCGTGTCAGACACGCTGGCATCACAGTATGCAGCGGCGGCATTATCGGCCTGGGCGAAACGCGGGCAGATCGTTACCGCCTGCTGGAACAATTGGCGCGGCAGCGACCCCATCCAGAAAGCGTTCCAATCAATTTGCTGGTTAAAGTCGAAGGCACGCCGCTCGCTGATCAGTCCAGCACCGATCCGCTGGAATTGGTGCGAATGATTGCGACTGCCAGAATCCTGATGCCGGCCTCGATGGTTCGTTTGAGTGCGGGGCGATTGTCGCTCTCGGACGAAGCGCAGGCATTGTGTTTTCTGGCCGGCGCGAACTCGATTTTTATGGGCGAAAAACTATTGACCACGCCGAACCCGGAACGCGACCGCGACCGGACGCTGCTGGCGAAGATGGGGATGCGACTGCAAGGCAATCAATTGTCAGTGTCTTAAGCCGGATGCTAAGATCGCGCACGATCATCTCCCCTATCGTTTTCACATAAAAATAAACAACCACAGACAGCAAACCGTCACCCTTTTGACGCGGAGAATTGGATGCAGCATAACGATTTACCCCCCGTGCGGCTTGTTCAAATCGAGTCATTGAAAAAGACCGCGCCGACTTCGCCCGAATTTAGGATTCCCACACTGGCCGACAGTGCGGTCTACCGCAAGAAAACCGAGGTGGTGCTTCGCAGAATCGCAGGCTTTTTTTACGCGAAGCATTCCTACAGCGCGACGCGGCGCTGGGTGATGGCCAGAATCTTGCCGGATAAGGTTCTCTATCGCTGGCAGCCATACAAACGCGGCGGCTGCAACCGTTGCGGGTTATGCTGCAAGATAGTTTTCCGCTGCCCCTTCTTTTATGAAGACGGGCAAACGACGGCTTGCATGATCTACACGTCTGAAAAACACGCGCCGCCGCCTTGCGTGGCATTCCCAACAGATCCAGGCGATTTGGCTGAAGTCCAACGCGAAGTCGCCCCCGCGCCCTGCCCATTCTATTTTGAAGGACAACCGGAACACCCCACCACCTGGGGCGCGCTTAAAGCCGAAATTCGCGCCGAATGGAGCCGGCGCGTCAATAAGCTGAAGGAAGTGTTTGATTGAACTTTGCCGAAAGGGAATCCAAGTTGACCGAATCTGAAGACGTACGCCTGCAATCTCACGTGAGGAAATCGCCCTTTGCCGAAGTCCTGGGACTGGAACCAGTCGAAGCCAAACCAGGTCAGGTGTTGCTACGAATGCCATTTTCCGAGAACTTGCTGCAATCGCTGGGGCGCGTTCATGGCGGCGCGCTCTTCAGCCTGGCCGATCACGCCTCTGGCTGGGCGGCGTATTCGACACTGGAACCCAATGAACGCTGCGCAACGCTCGAAATGAAGATCAATTACATCGCCGCGCTTCACGATGAAGATTGTTTGGCCGAAGCCCTTGTTATCCACAAAGGACGAACCAGTATCGTTGTTGAAGCGGAACTCAAAACGCCTCAAGGCCGCTTGGTTGCCAAAACGCTTGCAACATTCATCGTTCTCAAAAGGGCTGAATAACTCACCAAATTCTGTCCTCTCGCGAACCGCACCAAAACGTTACCCTTGCCAAACCGATTGGTATGAGCAATCCCGCCAGCCGCCGTCCTGATCTGCTGATATAACCACACTTGTCAAGATAAGCTATTTAATAGCAACTATTTAGCTTCGCCGATAAAAAGATTTTCGCTATGGCACAAGCCTTGTTAATAGGCTGGCGTAACGAAAAAGAAAAGGAATCGGCAGGAGTAAGGCAGTCTTAGAATTTTAAGTTCTTTACAAGATCGGCGCGTGGAGGAGAGCAAGGGGGTATTTCGGAGCCGCAGGAGGTCTGCGTGACTTTGAAATTTTCCGAAGCGCGTCCGTACCTCTTCCCGGCAACCACTCGCAGGTTGAAATGGGAATAAACGCCGCGCGGCAAATGTAAAGGGGGCTGAAAGAACCGTCTTTCAGCGTTTGCCGCGCGGCG
>CAZRXE010001444.1:0-2071 GCA_964603695.1 uncultured Heliomicrobium sp. | reverse complement strand
TTGCTTCGCGGGCGAACATCAAAGGCTTTGCGTTCGAGTACATGACTTCGGGGCGTGGCTTGGTCATCGGCGATCCGGGGCCGTGGCTGTGTTCGGGAATGACCGGCGGCGTGGTTTATCTGAAGCTGGATGAACTGATGGGCTTGGACGACGCCGCGCTCCGGCGACGTTTGGCCAAAGGCGCGGAAGTCGAAATAGTGGCCGTTGGCGGCGAAGATGAAACAAACCTGCGCGAATTGCTCGGCAAATACATCAGCGTGCTGGATGCGCACGAACAAAAGGAAGAGGCTGATGTTCTTCGTCGCTTGCTGCACGATTGGCAGTTGTCGTTCGTCAAGGCTGTGCCGAAGAAGAGTTAGAAGAATATCTGGTTGCCAGCGGCCTTGCGGTAACTGGCGTGACAATGGATTTCTGATTTGGATACCGACCTGTGCGGACGCACAGGTCGTTTTTTTTTTCAGCGACCGGTGATTTCTCATTTCTTTTTCGCCTGATTGAGTGAGAGGCGATGACGCCGTGGTGAAAAACACGGAAAAGGATCATCAACCACTGACTCGAAAAAAAGGAGAAGCACCATGAATGCAGCAACCAAAACTGCTCTTGATTTGGCCGCGTTGAAGGCCCGGCTGAAGACCACCTGGATGTCCGGCGATTTCGACAAGATTGCCGAAATCATTCGGGTGGGCGGCGCGGAATTCATCGCCCGTCTGGAATTGAAGCCGGACGCGCGCCTGCTGGATGTCGCCTGCGGCACGGGCAATCCGTCATTCCCGGCGGCGCTGGCGGGTGCCGTCGTGACCGGCGTGGACATAGCGCCGAACCTGCTGGAAACAGCGCGGACACGCGCCAAACAAGACGTCGTCAACATTCAATTCGACGAAGGCGACGCTGAGGCTTTGCCTTATGCCGACGCGTCTTTTGACGAGGTGTTGACGATGTTCGGCGCGATGTTCGCCCCGCGCCCCGGGATTGTCGCGGCGGAGTTGGCGCGTGTTTGTCGCGGCGGCGGACGGCTGGCGATGGCGAACTGGACGCCGGAAGGTTTCATCGGCCAGATGTTCAAAGTCACAGGCCAGCACGTGCCGCCGCTGCCCATGCTTTCGCCGCTGTTGTGGGGTCACGAAGCGACGGTGCGCGAACGCCTGAGCAGGGACTTCACGAATCCACAATTCAATCGGCGCAGGTTGAGTATGGATTTTCCGATGCCGCCCGCCGAAGCCGTCGAGTATTTCCGTGTCTGGTACGGCCCCACCAATTGCGCCTTTGCCGCGCTGGATGAAGCAGGGCAGAGAGCTTTGCGCCGTGATCTGGAACTGCTCTGGACAGTGCATAACCGCGCCACGGACGGCACGACCAGCATCTCCGCCGAATACCTGGAAGTCATTGCCACGCGCGCCTGACATCAGCAAAACAATTTTCAACCCAACAACAAGGAGACAAGACATGACGACCGCAACCAAAACACAACTGGCAACCACACCACGTTACAGCTATGAAGAGACCCTCGCCGCTTCGCAAAAGTCGAACTGGCGCATTGAAGACATCATCGGCGGCGACAAACGGCTGACGTTCGCCGCGCCGATGATGCCGGAATCTTTCGCTCGCGTGGAAGAACTGGACTTTCTGACTCCCGCTGAAAAACTGAAGCTCAATCAGATTCGCGGATTCGATTATCTGTGCGCCTTCGGATTGGTCGAGGAATTCATTTTGCCGTTCGTGCTGGATCACTCCCGCCCACAATTGCAGGGCGACGATTACCGCGTGCGCGCCTTTTTGCAATTCGCCGGCGAAGAAGCCAAACACATTCAGTTGTTCAAAAAGTTCCGCGCCGAATTTGAATCCGGTTTCGGGACGGATTGCCAGATTATCGGTCCGCCCGAAGCCGTTGCCGCAAATGTTCTGGCGCACGATCCGCTGGCCGTGGCGATGGCCATCCTGCACATCGAATGGATGACGCTCAAGCATTACACCGAAAGCGTGCGGAACGATCAGCAGCTCGATCCGCTGTTCTCCAGTCTGCTCAAACACCACTGGATGGAAGAAGCGCAGCACGCCAAGCTCGACACGTTGA
>CAZRXE010001443.1:0-4577 GCA_964603695.1 uncultured Heliomicrobium sp. | reverse complement strand
ACTTTAATAAATCATCTACCAGCCTCCTTTGCTCTTTCCGGAGCAGGACGTGAAAGGAAACCCACTGAAATCAGAGGTTAAGCAAGTTCCGAGGTGCGGCTTCGTTCGGCCTTCGCGTTTTTTAAGGCCTTCATTTCTTACCCACAGCATTTTCAAAATCCTTTGTATCGGTTTGTTGCTGACGACGCTTGACCAATTTGGCCAGGCTCAAAGTCGTGTTTCGTTGGCTGGCCGGGTAACGGATTCCGTCGGCGCGGCAATCGGCAACGCAACGGTGACGGCGCGGCAGCCTGGAAGCAGTTTTGAAAGCTCTGTAACTACAGATAACAGTGGCAGTTACCGTCTGGAAAACTTGTTTCCGGGCGAATATCAAATTACCGCCCGAGGCGAAAGTTTTTCATTGGCTGTGCAAACGATCCGGCTGGATGCCGAGCGCAGTTTGGACTTTACGTTGCGTCCGGGAACACTGACTGAGGATGTTGGTGTTGTGTCAACGCAGCTTGCCGCCACGCTGGAAGAGCAGGCGCGAATTCCCGGCAGCATTGAAATCATTGACGCGCGAACACTGGAAATTTCGCGTCCTTTTAATTTCAACGAAGCTTTGCGCAAAGCTCCTGGTGTTTACACCCGCGATGAAGAAGGCTTCGGCTTGCGGCCTTCGATCAGCATTCGCGGTCTCGATCCCAATCGTTCAGCGAAAGTTTTGCTGCTGGAAGACGGCGTGCCGCTGGGCCACGCGCCTTACGGCGACACGGACGCCTACTACCATCCGCCGATTGAACGCTATAACGGCATCGAAATTCTGAAAGGCTCCAGCCAGATTGCGCACGGCCCGAACACGCTGAGCGGGGCGATTAATTACCTGACGCCCGCGCCGCCTGAAAAATTCAGCGGTTCGTTGACCTTGATCGGCGGCAATCGAAATTACTTCAACGGCTACGGCAGTATCGGCGCTTCGTTCGGCAAAGGCGCGGGCGAAACGGGCGTGATCTTCGATTTACTGCGCAAGCAAGGCGAGGGCGCGCGCGAAAACATGCGCTTCGGTTTGAATGACGTATTGGTCAAGACCGTCACCAAACTCAACGAACGCGGCACGCAAACGCTCGGCTTCAAGTTCAACTACTACGGCGAAGATTCCAACGTGGCTTATTCCGGGTTGACCTTGGCGGAATTCAATGCCAATCCGCGCGCCAATCCGTTTCGCAACGATTTCTTTTACGGCGACCGCTTCGGCGCTTCGGCGCTCTATACCAACGTGCTGAACGGCAATGTCGTGCTGACGACGGCGCTCTATGTTTCAAATTTCAAACGCGATTGGTGGCGGCAATCGTCCAACTCCGACCAACGTCCGAACCGACGCGGGTTCAACGGCTGCGCGGGCCTTGCGGAACTCAATACACTCTGTGGCAACGAAGGCCGTCTGCGCGATTACGACACTTTCGGCATTGACCCGCGCTTGAAAATCAGCAGCCGCGCGGGCGAAACCGATCTGGGATTCCGCTATCACCGCGAAACGCAAAACCGCATCCAGCAGAACAACGACACGCTCGGCCCCAACGGTCGCGGCGGTGTCACCGTCGAAGACAACCAGCGCAAAAACAGCGCCGTGTCGGTTTATGCGCAACACCGGTTTCTGTTCGGCAAGCTGGCCGTCACGCCTGGCGTCCGCATCGAACACGTTAACATCGAACGCACGAACCGGCTGGGAACTGCAGTAACGGGCAAGACCGATGTGACCAAAGTGATTCCTGGCATCGGCGTGGCCTACAGCCCTTTCAATCGCTTGACGATCTTTGCCGGCGCGCATCGTGGGTTTTCGCCGCCGCGTCCGGCGGACGTCATCAGCAACACGACGGGCGGCGTCATCGAACTCGATCCCGAATTGTCGTGGAATTACGAAGCGGGCTTTCGTTCGCTGCCCGCGCGCGGATTGCGGCTGAGCGCGACTTTCTTTCGGCTGGATTACGAAAACCAGATTATCCCGGCGAATTTGTCCGGCGGCGTAGGCTCCGCGCTGACCAGCGCAGGCAAGACTTTGCATCAGGGTTTGGAATTCGACGGGCGCTGGGACGGCGGTGTGATGTTCAATTCGCCGCACAATTTTTATGTGCGCACGGCTTACACCTTCGTCGGCACGGCGGAATATCTTAGCACGCGCTTCAGCAACGTCGGCGGATTCGGCACGACGCGAATCACTGGTAATCGGCTGATTTATTCGCCGAAGCATTTGGCCACAACAACCATCGGTTATTCGCACACTTCCGGCATTGATGCGTTGATTGAATCCGTCCACACCGGCGCGCAGTTTGGCGACGATCTGAACACCATCGCCGTTTCGCCGAACGGCCAGCGCGGCTTGATTCCGTCTTACACGGTTTGGAACGCGACGTTGAATTACCGCATAGGCAAACTGGAACGCTACGCGCCGACGGTTTTCGTGGCGATCAAAAATCTGGCCGACGACACTTTCGTGGTGGATCGGCGGCGAGGAATCATGGTAGGAATTCCGCGTCTGGTGCAGGGCGGCGTGAAATTGAGGTTCTAAAATTGGGAAGGGAGTGAGCGCGTGCGGCCGGCGGCGATAATTCACCGGTCGCACGCGCTTGATTTTAACCGGCGGGTTCAGTAACCATTTTCCAGATTTGGATGTCTACCGGTTTGGCAACCAGGTCGGCGATGCCCGCGCGAAAAGTTTGGATGTGTTCGGATTTGGCGTGCTGATCCAGCCCGGCCAGACTCGTCCAGTTTTCATAAAAGACGAATCTGGTCGAATTGTCCGCAGACTGATGCAGATCGTAATTGATGCAGGCTTCTTCGGCACGTGTGGCGGCGACGACCGTGTAAGCGTGTTGCTGGAAGGCTTCTTCCGTGCCGGGTTTGACTTCAATGTGCGCGATGACTGTGACTTTCTCTTGATTCATTGATTGACCTCTTCAAATTGGAATGATGTTGGCAAATGCCCTGGCGAATGTGCCATCGGCGGTCGCTTCAGACAAGAGCCGCTAGAAACTTCAGGTTGAATCCTTTATTGTCCCGGCTGTAACCCAATCAATCACAAAAGCAGGCATAAACAGGAGCGAGAAATATGGAACAGGAATTTCAGACTTCGCGCAGGCGCTTTTTGCAACGCGGTCAGGCGGTGCTGGTCGCTTCCTTGTTGGCGGACTTTTCATTTGGACAAGCGATGAAACTGAGAGAAGCCAAAGACGCAGTGGATCATCTGGTGCTGGCGGCGGACGATTTGCAGCGCGGCATTGAATGGTTTGAGCAAAAGACAGGCGTGCGCGCCGTCATCGGCGGACGCCATCCAAATCGCGGCACGCAAAACGCGCTAATGTCTTTTGGTAATCGGCAATACCTGGAAATTCTCGGCCCTGATCCGCAACAAGCAGGGCATCCGATGCACGCCGAGTTGGCGAAAATGACCACGCCGCGTTTGGTGCTGTGGGCGTCGGCGACCAAGGACATCGACATCTTGGCGCAACAAGCCAAAGCAGCCAACCTGCCGGCAATGGGGCCGTTAGACGGTTCGCGCGCCCGGCCAGACGGCAAGCTGCTCAAATGGCGCACGCTCAACCTTTCCCACAAAGCCGACCAGAAACAGGTCTATTTCAAAGTCATTCCGTTTTTCATTCAGTGGGACAAAGCGTCACTGCACCCGTCGCAGGATTCGCCAACCGGTTGCCGCTTGCTGTCACTGGAATTCGCGCATCCCGAATCTGACGCCATTCTCGCGGCGATGAAAACCCTGGGACTGAACGCCAACGTCACCAAAGGCGCTTCGCCCGCGATCAAAGCCACGCTGCAAACCCCAAAAGGCAAAGTCGAATTGATCTAAAAGTTATGGACGATCCTGCCGACACGACGGAATTGCCCGCGCCTGAGCAATCGCGCCAACGCTCCATCATCGCCTGGCTGCGGCGACTGGGACTGGCCGGTGTGCTGTTTTTTCTGGTGAAAGGCTTGCTTTGGATTCTGATTCCGGTCTTCGTGGCCAAAGGCTGTCCGTAAAACGTCACGGTCATCAAGCGAAGGTCATCACTACGCGCCCCAGCAATTTTCCTTGCTCCATCTCATTTAGAATGAGTCCGACTTGCTCGAAAGAGCGTTGTTCGATGTGGCATTTCACCTTGCCTTCGGCGGCCAGTTGCAACACTTCGCGCAAATCCTGTCGCGTGCCGACCGCTGAAGCCACAATGCGGTATTCGCCCGACACCATCGCGACAGTTGAAAGGTTGATCGGTTCGGGAGCCATTCCGACAATCGAAAGCGTTCCGCCACGCCGCAAACTTCGCAGCGCCGTTTCATAAGCCGCCTTCGATCCCGAAGTCACCATCACGACGTGCGCGCCGCCGAGTTTTTTGATCTCTTTGTAAGCTGGCAAAGTCGCCGCATTGATCGTGTGATCCGCACCGCATTGCCGCGCCAACGCCAATTTCTCTTCCGCCACATCCACGGCGATGACTTCCGCGCCGCGCGCTTTGGCCAGTTGCACGGCCAGATGTCCGAGTCCGCCGATGCCGAAAACAGCGACTCGTTGTCCGGCTTCGACGCTCGCATCGCGCATCGCATGATGC